>NZ_JBTBFV010000115.1:0-5011 GCF_054786995.1 Mycobacterium sp. ZZG | reverse complement strand
CAGCCACCATCGACCTCAACGGCGTCATCGCCACCTACCCGCCAGCCCTAAACACCGAGGTCAACGCAATCCTCAACGCACTGAACGCCGAGAATTCAAGGCACTAAGCCAAATGACCCAACTCGGGTCTGGCTCGGGTCCCGCCACGGACCGCCGGCGGGCACCGGTCCGGCGATCACCTTCGCCGCGGTCACGGTGTGGGTTGTGCTGTTGGTCGGAGGCTGGTTCCTGATCTTCTCTGCGTCGCCGGGAGCTGTCGTGGATAGTGAAGGCACGCCTGCTGACTCGTGGGCGCGGTGGTACTTCACCGCGTTCACGGTTTCAACGCTCGGAATCGGCGACTATCGGCCCTCGGGCGCCGTATTTCAAGTGCTCACCGGTGTCGCGGCGATAACGGCGTTTGGGTTAGCCACATTGGTTATCACCTATGTCGCCTCACTGAACTCGGCGGTGGCGTCGAAACGACGATTCGCCCGCCAGGTATTGGGGCTAGGAAGCAGTCCGGTGAACATCCTGCATGCCAGTTGGACTGGCCGGGACTTCGGGCCATTGGAGAATGAACTGCAATCGTTGACTGGCAGCGTCCACGGATTGGCTGAGGAGCAGTTGACTTACCCTCTCCTGCACTACTTCTCGACCCCCCAACGCAATGCGGCGTTCTGGCCGGCGTTAGCCACGCTCAATGAGGTGGTATTACTTCTCGACAACTACGTTGACCACGAGTATCGGCCGGCCCCGCTTGCACTTCATCCGCTGCAAAGGGCGATCGACGGATATCTTGACGTGCTGCCGCGCCCTCAAGTGGGCCATGCCAGCAGGCATCTGCCACAGCCTGCGCTCCTCGAATTGCGGGAGGCTGGAATCGAAGTGGTTTCCGCTGTCACGCTGTCGGAAGAGGACCTCCGGCGCCGGAACACTATTCACGCTGCGCTCGAACGGCAGGGTTGGACGTGGGAAGTGGCGATCGAGCATCGTCATGCATGCCGGCGACGACGAACAACCTATCGTCTAACTCACAGCTGGTGCCATGCTTCACTCCTTATGGTTGTCAGCCGTGGAGAGCAGCCGCAGTGCTTGGTCGGCCACTTCGACATCGGCGACGAGGTCGTAGGACTTGGGGACCAGGCGGGAAACGGATTGAAAGTCGCGCCGACCGCGTTGGAGGGCGTGCACGAGCAGCCCCATCAAAGCGCCGACGACCGCTCCGAAGATCACGCCATAGAGGGCCAGTAACAGGGCGGTGGTCAGTGGGTCGATCCAGCTGAAGATTCCGAACACCCAGCCGATGAGTGCCCCGACCACGGCACCGGACGCCGCACCCCGTAACGCGGCCCCTCCGTAATTGAGCCGGCCGAGAACTTGTTCGACATATTCCAGATCGCGGCCCACGATGGCGACCCGGTTGACCGGAAACTGCTGATCGGAGAGATAGTCGACGGCGCGCTCGGCGTCTGCGTAGTTGTCGAAGGTGGCGATAACCTGGCGGGCGGGCTGATTGGGACGTACCGCTGATCTGCTGACTGTCGCATGTGCCATTACTGTCTCCTCACGCGTCCACGGCCTGTTGCTGCCCCGACCCGGCTTGAATGGCCTGCTGGCCATGATCGGCGGTAGCGACCTGAACCTTGCGAGGCTTACTCTGCTCTGACACCGGGATGGTCAACGTCAGCACCCCGAGGTCGCAAACTGCGCTGAGCTTGCCCGGATCGAGATTGTCACCGAGAAACAACTGCCTACGGAACTCGCCCTGCGGCCGCTCGTCAATGATCAACTCGTCGCCCTCCTGCCTCAGCGGGCGGCGCCGCGCGGTGACCTCAATGACGTTGCGTTCCACGGTGACATCGATATCGCTGCCCTGCAGACCGGGTACATCAAGGGCCACAATGACCTGGTCGCCGCGCCGAAACGCCTCCATCGGAAGAGTGCGCGCATTGCGCGCGCCGGCCATGGCCTGGTCGGCCAGCCGGTCGAGTTCGCGAAACGGATCGAATCGCATCAAAGCCATGACTTCTCCTAAGAATCCAAGGGTGGCTCGGCTGTACCGGAAGCGCCGACGACCGACAGCCTGCAACGCGCTGGCCGTCAATAACCTCCGAACAACCAGTCTTGCAATCCGATTTCGGCCCGCGCATGCGCCCAACGAGCCTGAAATATCGTTCAGGATTGATCCTGTCAGCACGAGTGGACGCAGCCGATGTGCCGATTACCAGCTCCGCCCGGGAAGGGCCCGCCGCCCGTCCCGTCACGCCATGCCTGCGGGGATTGACCTCGCTATGCCCCTGTCGCCGTGGTGATTCAGGCGCTACCGGCGCCACGTCTGAGCCGAAGCCGTCGATGTGCTCGCAGGGCAGCTTGCGGCCGGCGCCTCCGGAAGAATCAAGTCAAACGCAACACGCCGACTTGTGATTCGGCAGTGATATCTCGGCTCATGCAGCCGTGACCCCGATTGCGCTAGTCAGCAGAGACCGGCACACTGACGGATATTTCGCCGGTGTGTGCGAACCGGAACGTGAACTCGTAAATGAGCCCATTGCTGATCGGCTTGGTCAGTAACACAGTTGCGGTGGCAGTGTTGGCGGGTTTGACCGCTGCCAGCGCGTCGGCATGCACCATGCGGTCCGGGCTGTCGACGATCAGTACGCCACTGGCCGGTACCGTGGTCTTTCCGACCACAGTGACGGCACCGATGTCAGTGCTGACCGCCGCGAGGGTGTCCGCGGTATCAGGTGATTGGTTGGTGGCCACCAGCGCCAGGTGGACGGTCTTGCCCGGCTGCACCGCATAGCTGGTTTGCTGGGCACGTATCCGGATGTAGCGCAACGCGATGTCACCGGAGTCAGCCGTGGAGCCATTGACATCCGGCGCCATCGAAGCGGTTTGCGACTGTTGCCCGGCGCCGCAGCCGCCCAGCGCAGAAGCGGCAATCAGCACGCCCACTGCCATCGCAGCTCGGGACCGTGGTATCGACGGGTTCACGATGTTGTCCGATCGGTTGAGACGGCCGGCTAGACCTGTGGCTATCCAGGTCACAGCTCAATTTTCCTTTGGCCGAGACGATCAGGGCGTCGTCTGAGCGGTCCAAGAGACCGCACCAGGAGTTGATCCGTCAGGCCGAAGAGGTCGTCGCCAGGTCCTGGGACACTGTCCAATCCGTGGCCGCTGTCAGCGTGGATCCCCATCTGACACAACGGGCAACCAAAACCGACATGAAATCGGCGGTATCCGAGGGCTCTATTCCCAGGACAGGAGGCGCGGTCATGGTATCGAAAGCCTTGTTGGTGCTACTCGAAGCCCACCCGGGCAAGGGAGATGCGGTCGAAGACCTCTTGGCGTGGGTGCGGTTGCTCGTCGAAAAGGAACCTCGCACCAAACCGTGGTTGGCGGTGCGGTTCGACGCGTCGACATTCGGGATATTCGATGCCTTCCCCGACGACGAGGCGCGGCGAGCCCATTTGACGGGACCGGTCGGCCAGGAACTCAAACAGAAAGCTGACCTGTTCGCCTCACCGCCCCAGATCATCCACCTCGACGTGATCGCCGACAAGCTGTGACCCTGGCGGCGGCCGCGGCGCTTGCCTGTCCTCGCAGTGCCGCGATGGCTGGCACCGTCAGCGTCCGTCTCGCGGAGGCTAAGTGGGCGTCACGAATTCGACCTGCTGCGACGAAGACGGGCGCACGGCGCCGTAGCAGCCTGGTTGCCGGACGCCGCGTAATCGTCTCCCTCGTCGGTCAAAAACATGGCCATCGACCGCTCAAGATCGCAACGACTCTGTATGCAAATGAGGAGAAGCAATGAAAGCTGTTGTGTACGAAGGGTGACCCGTCCCGGCGAGTCCGGAGACTGCATTCGTTGATTCATCCCGCCTTCGGTGGGATGCGTCTGTGATCGTAGTGGAGCTTCTCGACGGCCTCGGGGGTGAAGTCGTCGAGGTACTCGTGCGGGCGTTCGGTGTTGAACCACATCACCCACTCGGCGGTCGCCAACTCGACCTGGTTGACGTCACGCCAGGGGCCTTGGCGCCGGATGACCTCGTTCTTGAAGGACCCGACGGTGGTCTCGGCCAAGGCGTTGTCCAGCGCGTCGCCGACCGAGCCGACCGAGGGATCGACGCCTTCGTCGATGAGCCGCTGGGTGAAGGCCACCGAGGTGTACTGGCTGCCCGCGTCGCTGTGGGCGATCAGCCCGTGCAGGCTGGTGGTTCCGTCCTGTGCGCGGGTGAAGAAGGCGTGCTCGACGGCGTCGAGGACCAGGTCGGTGGTCATCGTCCGGGCGGCCCGCCACCCGAGGATCCGACGGCTGTAGGCGTCGATGACGAACGCGACGTAGACGAACCCCATCCAGGTCGAGACGTAGGTGAAGTCGGCTACCCACAACCGATTCGGTGCAGCCGCGTAGAACCGGCGGTCGACGAGGTCGGGGTATCGGACGTGGGTGTCGTCGGCGACGGTCGTACGGTGCTTAGATCCGTAACGCGCACCCTCCCAACCGTTTTCACGCATCACCCGCTCCACGGTGCAGCGCGCCGCATCGTGACCTCGACCACGCAACCAGATCCAGAGTTTGCGCGATCCCAACGTCTGCACGAACTTCCCGGTCTTGCGGTCTTCCCTTGCCGCGGTGATGATCTCGACCAACTCGGCGTCGCGGACCTGGCGCCGTGTCGGTGTCTTGGCGATCCACTCGTCGAACGTCGACGGGCTGATCGGCATGCCGTGCTCGGAGAGCACGGCGCACATGGGCTCGACACCCCAGCGCAGTCCGGCCCCGCCGTCGGGGCCGGCCACCTGCTGGTCCTTGTGTTCGGCGATGAACCGAATCACCGTCTCCCGGGCCGGTCGAGCTCGGCCCCGAAGAAAATCGCCGCTGCCTTCAAGATCTCATTGGTTATCTACGGCCCCTTGAGGGCTTGTCTTTGATGTAGGCGACACACCCTCTGTGGGTCAGTGCATTTCGTCATGGAATGGTTATCTTTAGTGTTCATGACGCCCGTGTCTGGGTATCTGGTTCAGC
>NZ_JBTBFV010000114.1:0-5210 GCF_054786995.1 Mycobacterium sp. ZZG | reverse complement strand
AACAGGCCCCTACCGGAGCGCACAGGAAAAGCTGGGCAGACCAGCGGATCCCACCTGCCCGCACCAAACCCAGCCACCGAAATTACCCCCGGCCACCATCAGGAAGGCCGATCCACGGATTGAGGCTAAGACCGCGTGACGTCACACTCGGCTCACCGTCATGACCCGGTGTGGCCAGGCGAATTCGCCCGCCGCGCACATACAGGGAGTTTGGGTACTATCTCCAGCGACAGCCGCTCGACGAGAGAGATTCATGACGCAGCGATACGACGTGGTCATCGCAGGTGGAGGACCCTCCGGGTCAGCCGCCGCGTGGCAGGCGGCGCAGACCGGTGCCAAGGTAGTGGTACTGGACAAGGCACAGTTTCCCCGCTCCAAGCCCTGCGGTGACGGTCTGACCGCCCGTGCGGTCAGCTACCTGCAGAAGATGGGCCTGGCCGACGAGGTCGCCACCTATCACCGGGTGAACCGGGTCACGGTGTTCAGCCCGAGCCGCTGGGAGCTGTCGTTCCCCAAACGTCCCGGCATGCCCGACCACGGTCACACCGTGAGCCGGGAACACCTCGACACCGTGCTGCTCAAGCACGCGGAGTCGGCCGGGGCCGAGATCCGGCAGGGCGCCGAGGTCGCCGGGCCGGAGTTCGACGCCACCGGACGGGTGATCGGTGTGGTGCTCAAGAGCGGCGAGAAGGTGTACGGCGACGCGGTGATCGCCGCCGACGGCGCCTACTCCCCCATCAAGCGGGCGTTGAAGATCGACTCCGAGTACAACGGCTACTCCGCGATCGCGATCCGCTCAGAGATGCCGGCCAACCGCCCGGACTCCGATTCGCTGGACATCTACCTGAAGCTGATGTTCCAGGGCGACCAGTTGCCCGGATACGGCTGGGTGTTCCCGATGGGCAACGGACTCTTCAACATCGGGCTCGGCTACGTCAACAGTTACAAGAACTGGCAGTCGATCAATGCCACGCAGTTCCTCGGCGACTTCCTGCGCACGCTGCCGCGCGAGTGGGATCTGCCGCCGATCGAGGAGCTCAAGAAGAACAAGAGCGTGCGCGCGTGGCGGTTGCCGATGGGCTTCACCGCGTGGCCGCCGTGGCGTCCCGGCGTGCTGTTCACCGGTGACTCGCTGGGCGCGGGCAAGCCGGCCTCCGGCGCGGGCATCTCCAAGGCGCTCGAATCCGGTTTGGCCGCAGGCGAATGCGCGGTGGCGGCGCTGACCAACGGCGGTCCCGACGACTTCACCAACTACGCGCAGCGCATGGAGGCGGCGTGGGGCAGGGAGTATCGGCGCGGCCGCTACATGCACAAGTTGATCGGGCAGCCGAAGCTGGCGGAGGCCGGCGTGAAGCTGATCGACAACGCCGCGTTCCGCGACCGGATGCTCAAGGCGCTGTACAAGAAGGCCCAGGGTCCGCAGCACAGCTTCTGAATCGGCACGTCCTGTGTACGAAGCCGCGGTGACCCTCGGAGCCGAGGCTGCTCGGCGCCTCGACGCAGCAGGCACCGTGACGATCGAGCGTGGCATGTCCGACGACGAATTGGACCGTGTCGAGCACGAGGTGGGTGTCGAGTTCGCCGACGATCACCGCGCGTTCCTGGCGGCAGGACTGCCCACGGGCGGGTCGTGGCCGAACTGGCGCGCCGAAGGCCGCAGAAGTCTGACCAGACGGCTGCAACTGCCCATCGTGGGCGTGCTGTTCGCCGTCGAGTGGGATCGGTTCTGGTATGACGGCTGGGGTCGGCGGCCGGCGCAGACGAAGCACGCGCTGCGCACCGCGCGCTACCACCTGGAGCGTGCGCCGATGCTGGTGCCGATCTGTTCTCACCACTACCTGCCGGCCGGCCATGGATTGTCCGGGCATCCGGTGCTGTCGGTGGTGCGCACCGATGTCGTCATCCGCGGCGCGAACCTTGCCGACTACGTCTCCGCCGAGTTCGGGACGGTCGAGCCGGACGCGAGGCAGGCAGCAGTGACCGTCGAGTTCTGGTCGACGCTGTTGGGCTGAGTGAGATGTCGCCGCCGCGGGCTACCGTGCGTTCATGGAGCAACGCATCAGCCTGATCACCCTCGGCGTCGACGACCTCGTCCGTGCGCGTCGGTTCTACGAACAGGGTCTGGGCTGGGTGCCGAAGGCCGCTCCGGACGGCGTCGTGTTCTATCAGCTGCCCGGCCTCGCGTTCGCGTTGTTCGGACGGGCCGACCTCGCCGCGGATGCGCACCATCCTGTCGACGGCCGGTTCAGCGGTATCACCATCGCGATCAATCAGCGCACCGAAGCCGATGTCGACGCGGTGCTCGCCCAGGCGCACGCCGCGGGGGCGACAATCCTCAAGGCCGCCGAACGGGTGTTCTGGGGCGGTTACTCGGGTTACTTCGCCGATCCGGACGGCCACGTCTGGGAGGTCGCACTGAACCCGGAGTGGACCATCAACGACGACGGCACCTTGTCGATCTGAGGGTCAGATCCCGGTGACGACGGTCAGGAGGATCACGGAATCCTCCAGCGCGGCAAGGTTGTGCCGTTCCGAGGGGATGATCAGGTACTCACCCTCGCCGAGTTCGGCCGATGCGCTCGACGTATTGAGGCGAACCCGGCCGTGTAGCACCAGAAGTGTTGCCTCACCCGGGCTTTCGTGATCGTCGAGGCGCTGATCGGCCAGCAGCGCGATCGCGGTCTGGCGCAACTTGTGTTCGTGCCCGCCGTACACGGTGTGCGCGGCCCGGCCCGCGCGCGCATTGCGAGCAGCCTCGAGCTGTTCGGCTGCGGTCTCTTTCAGGGACACCACGTCCATGACTCACACTCCTTCACTGTCGTCCGCCACCACACGTGTAGGGCGGAGCACCAATCCGACTTCGCACGAACCCCCATGGGGATCCGGTGTCACCGCCACACCGTAGCGGCCGCCGACCGCGTCGGCGTTGAGGTCGATCACCTCTTGGATCAATCCCTGCTGGATACCGCGAACCACCTCGGGTGCGGTCTTGGCGACCTCAGCGAGGGGGCAGGTGCACAGTTGCACCGTCACCTCACCGAAGGACGACATCACCGAACGCACCTGGAAACCCAACTCGGTCAGCGTCGCCACGACGAGGTCTCCGACCGAGGTCTCGTCGCGGGCCCTGGCCAGCCGCACGCGGTGCGCCAGGTCTGCCCCGATGCGGCGTGCTCGCGTTTCCCGCTCCTCGGCGGTGCCACCGAGATGCGTCGCGAACAGCGACACGATGTCGGCGTAGTCGAGTCGTGGCGCCGGCTCGTAGGTCAGCTTGGGCCGCCCGGCTCCCGATTTGCGACTGCCCGCGCGCCGCACGAACCCCTGGGCTTCCAGTGTCGACAGGTGGAACCGCGCTGTGGTGATGTGGATCTGCAGCAGATCGGCGACACCCTGGGCATCGACCGGACCGTCGGCTTCCCGTAACAGACCCAGCACCCTGTGGCGCTGGCGGCCCGCTGCGCGGTCCCGCGTCTCGCCGGCGGCGCTGCTCACCACTGCCATGAGTCAAGTGTGTCATTGCCCAGGTACGACGCCGACGACCGCAACGGCGGTCAGCGAGTGCCGGTACCGCTGGAAGGTCTTGCGCATGCCGATGACCCTCCGACGTGCCGCAGCACGCCGGATCAAGTTGCCCACGATGCGCAGCGCACCGAGGGGTCCTTCGTCGGCGAGCACGCGTGCCGGGTTGAGCAGCGCCATCGGCGCGTGGTCGACGCGCGAGATCTCGAAGCCCGCGTCGGTGAGCAACGTGGTCCACTCGGCAGTGGTCAGCGGGCGGGCATTGACCTTGATGGCCCGCGACATGTCGCGGCGGATGTCGTCCTTGATGTCCTGGGACAGGCCGTCGGGGGTCAGCCCCAACTCGTGGATCGCGTAACGGCCGCCCGGCCGCAGCACACGGAACGCTTCGCCGATGATGGCACGCTTCGCCTTGTCGCCCTGCATGGTGAGCATGGCCTCGCCGACCACCACGTCAGCGCTGGCCTTGGGCAACCCGGTCGACACCGCGTCGGCGACGACCACCGTGCCACCGACCGGGGCGACGATGGAGCGCACCTGTTCGGTCGCCGCGGCGGTGTCGTCGACGCCGACGTAGGAGTGCGGTTTCCGGGCGACGATGTCGGTCGCCGTGCGGCCGAGTCCAGGCCCGAGCTCGACGACGTCTGCGCCCTCGATACGCGCGGCCGAAAGCAGACGCGTCGTCAGCTCCAGCCCGCCCGGGCGCAAGACTCTCTTGCCCAGTCGGGCCAGCAGCCAGTGGCCGGGAAGGTCGGCGTCACCCCGCTCGGCGAGCGGGAGAGGTGAATCAGCCATGGCGGACAGTCCTTTCGACAGCGGCGACCAGGAAGATCGCCGTGGACAGTGAACACACGTAGAGCAGAGCGGCGTTCTGGCTCCACGGAGGAATGAGCACCGCGTCCTGGCCGGTGGCGTAGACGCCGTTGAGAACCGGCATGAACCGCTGCAGGAACGCGCCACTGGGGAGATATCCCGCGGCGGATTCAACCGCGTACACCCACAACAGGATCACCGCCGCGGAGCCGAGCGGCGACCGGGTCAGCGCGCCGACGCCGATACCGGCGCCGGCGGCGAAGAAACTCAGCAGCGGCACGGTCCACAGCAGCCGCTGTGCCACCGGATCGGTCGCCGACACCGATCCGTAGACGTGCGGCGAGGCCACCGGCAGTAACAGGAGCACCGCGAGAAGCGTGAGGGCGGCGGCCGCAGCGCCGAGCGTGCCGTAGAACCACCACCGGCCTGCCAGTACCGGCCACTGGCGGTGAGCCGCCAGGCGAACGTATTCCCCAGTGTGGTAACGACTCTCGCAGGCCTGCCCGTCGGAGGCGGCCACTGCCACCACCGCGGTGGTGACGGTGATCACCCAATAGGCCGCGTTGGAGGTCGGCACCTGCAGGACCGAGATCTGCCCCGGTATGCGCGCGAAGGTCTCGGCGGCGATCGCGATCGCGAACGTGATCACCGCCGGCAGCACCACCGCGGCAGGGATCAGGACCGTCCACAGCCGACTCCGGCCGCCCGTCCGGACCATCTCGGCGCGCGCACCGCGCACCACTGGTGCCACGCTCACTGGTGCACCATCCTTGTGTCGGTGATCTTGGATGGATTGCCGATGCACCCGAGGTGCCGCTGATCTATCGCCCTGCTCGCTCGACACATTCGATGTCCAGCATGAGTTCTGCGGAGGCCAG
>NZ_JBTBFV010000113.1:0-5214 GCF_054786995.1 Mycobacterium sp. ZZG | reverse complement strand
CCACAAAGGCAAGCTACTCGAACGACCCACCGACATCACCCCACCAACACCGCCTTCAAACGGTGACGAGAGCACCGGAACGGAGGTCGCCTGAAACACCCCGATCCACAGGTATTGACAATTTCTCCTACCTGTCAACTCGAGTTCGACCCCACTGCGGGTCGAATCACCCTCATCACCGAGTACCAGCCACCCGAGCCCAATCTTGCAAGGCTGCAACACATTAGCTTCGAGGCCCTATACATCGACGGGCGAGAAGTTGCGCGGGTAACCGTGCACACCGCCAACAACGTTCACGGTGCGTACGGCCTTCTTGCCGCGATCGCGGATGAGATTCAGTTAGCTAAGTCACCGTTGGCCCAGGCTGTCTCGGCGGGTGTGGAACAGTACAAAGACATGCTGACATCGCGGGGAGGACTGACGGCTGAAGAAGAGACCGGACTCGTGGGCGAGCTGATTTTCCTTGACTATCTAGTCCGCACAGTCGGTGCAGGCCCGGGAGTGGACGCGTGGCGTGGGCCCTACGCGGAGGAGCACGACTTCGTCTTCGATGGCTACGACATCGAGGTCAAGACCACTGCTTCCGAGCGAAGACGGCACATCATTAGCGGATCGAGCCAGCTCGTTCCCCGCCACGGTGCTTCACTTTGGATGCTCTCGCTCCAAGTCACTAGAGCCGGGCAAGCCGACGGCCGGACACTGGCGGGATGGGTGGCTACCGTTCGAACGCTCGCGGGCGGACATGTTGCATACCTCGATGAACTGCTACGAACCGCTGGGTGGAACGTTGCGGACGCCGATTTGTACCCAACGATCTGGGGCCTGCGAAACCGCCCCCGCGCTTATCTCGTCGGGCCGGACTTTCCCGCGATCACCGAGTCGATCTTACAAGGCGCCGTGCCCCAAGCGGGCTGCTTGTCGGACATTTCGTACAGAATCGACGTCACTGACTTGAAGTTCGACGCATTGCTGGCCCCCCTGTTGGGGTTCGTGGAGGAGGGGATCAACCGATGACCGCTGAACGGCCCAAATGGGCGGACGCATTGAAGGAACTACTGACCGGATTGGCAAACGGGCAGCCAAAATCGCTGCTCTCCGGGCTCGCATACTTCGCTCAGTCGCCGGTGACAACCGACGATCTCAGCGCGTACCTCACGACAGCGAGCGAGAACGATCCGACCCTCACGCAACTCCGCCTAGCGCTCGCTCGATGGGACGCCGACGAGGTCGGCACGTATGCAGACCTCCATGGGTCGCCAACATCGCCCCGATCGGACGCCCGGCGGGCCGCCGTATACACCGCACTGGATCTGGGTTCCGACGTTTCCGCGACATTGAGCGCGCGAGCTCCTGTCTTCAAGAAGCCGGTAATCGAAATCTCAAGGAAGTTCGAACCCTGGTATGCGCTGGCGAGGAGTCAACGGACGAGCGTGTATTGGGACGATTACGAACGCTATCTGCGAGACACCAAAGGGTGGTCTGCCGAAGCAATCTCCGCTCTCGACGAGACGACCACCGACGTCATCGAGCGGTTGAGTGACCCCACGCGCGACACCGTGAAACAGACAAAGGGGCTGGTCGTCGGGTATGTGCAGAGCGGCAAGACCGCCAATTTCACCGGGGTTGTCGCGAAGGCAATCGATGCTGGCTATCGACTGATCATCGTCCTTACTGGAACCATCGAGATTCTGCGCGCCCAAACCCAGCGACGTATGGACATGGAACTAATGGGTGTTGAGAACATTCTCAAAGGCCAAGATCCTAGTGACCCGCAAGTGGCAAAAGAACTGGACTACCAACAGGATACGGAGTGGCTGGCGAATCGCTTTCTCCGTCACGGCATTGCGCTCGACCAGGACGGGGTTGTCCACATTGATCGCGTCACTACACACCGGAGCGACTACAAGAGGCTTCCTCAGGGCCTGACCAAGCTCAAGTTCCACAAGTACGACAAGACGAAGACACTCAACGACCCGGCTAACCTCTTCCGGTCTGACGCATACGTCGCGGTGATAAAGAAGAATCCCGCGCCTCTTCGCAAGCTGATCGCAGACTTGAAGCCAATCCAGGGAGATTTGGCCCAGTTACCGGTACTCCTTATTGACGACGAGTCCGACCAGGCGTCCGTGGACACGACCAATCCGTCGAAGTGGGCCAAGGAGACGTCGGCAGATCGTCAACGCACGACCATCAACAAGCTTATAACGAGCCTGCTTGAACTCTGTCCGCGTGCACAATACGTCGGCTACACAGCCACTCCGTTTGCGAACGTCTTTGTAGACCCGGACGATGAGCGTGACCTATTCCCTTCGGATTTCGTGTTATCGCTCCAGCGGCCGATCGGCTACATGGGTGTGCAAGAGTTTCACGATGTCGGCAAACGCTGGGATGACGAAGACAAGACCCTAGCGACCTCCAATGAGCTGGCCTACGTGAGAAGCCTCGTCGGGGACACGGACGATGATCCCGACCGGAGACGAGCCGAATTGCAGGAAGCCATCGATGCATGGGTTCTCAGTGGAGCGATGAAGAAGTTCCGCGAGTCCGTCTCCACCGATTCGTTTCGGCATCACACCATGCTCATTCACGAATCTGTGAAGCAGGCCGAACATCTCGGGACGGCAGAAGATGTACGTACGATCTGGAAAACATCCAGACACACCTCGGCAGCGGGGTTGAGCAGGCTTCAGAAGCTGTATGACACGGACTACTACCCGGTCATGTTGGTCCGTTCTCAGGGGCACGCCGTACCCGACTCGTTCGAGACGCTCAAACCGTTCATCGCATCGGTGATCGCGCAGATGACCACGGATGGCGACCCGGTACTAATTGTAAACTCCGACAAGACTATCCAGGATCAGCAGAAGAAGCTCGACTTCGAGGCTGAGAAAGTCTGGCGCATTCTCGTCGGAGGGACACAGCTGAGCCGCGGATTCACCGTAGAAGGCCTCACCGTCTCCTATTTTCGGCGGAAGGCTGGCCAAGCAGATACTTTGATGCAGGCGGGTCGTTGGTTCGGATTTCGGCCCGGCTACAAGGATCTGGTCCGTCTTTACATTCGGCGGGACACGAAGGTGGATCTATACGAGGCGTTCGAAGCGCTACTGTTGGACGAAGAAGCGTTCCGCGAAGAATTGCGCCAGTACGAAGGATTCGACAGCGAGGGGCTTCCGTTGGTGGAACCTCGCCAGATTCCGCCGTTGGTCAGCCAGCACCTTCCGTGGCTGCGGCCCACTGCTCGCAACAAGATGTGGAACGCCGTGATCGACTCCAAAGCTACTGCAGGCGGCATTCAAGACCGGTACGGTCTACCACCGCGCGGTGACGCCGAGAACGAAGGCAATCTGATCGAGGTCGGAATTCCATTGCTCGCCGCAGCATCCCGCAAGGCAACCCTTCACTATGAGTTGGCCCGCGGTGACGAAGGCGACGTTCAAGTCAAACTTGGGACGGTAACTGCAAAGCAGTTCCAGACTCTCTTTCGGAGGCTGCGGTGGCACCCTCAGTATGACGAGGTGATCAAGCCATTCACCAAGTTCCTCGACAATGCGACTAGCAGTGGCCGGATCACCGAGTGGGTAGTGGTTTGGCCCCAACCCCAAAAGTCCATGGGCACAGTGAAATTGGAGGGGATTGGGGCGGCACCAGTCATCAGAAGAACCCGTAGAACCGGGGGACGTATCGACTTCGTAGGCTCCGATCGCAAGCACGGCAACGCCGTCCTTGGGATTGCGCGCGGTGAGGCGATCGGAGGCTTGCCCGCCGCGGATGGCCGAGGGGTTGTTCTGATTTATCTAGCTGACGACCGGTCCGCTCCGTCGGTACCGTTGTCGACTGCGAACGTGGTACCGCTTCTGTCCATCGCAGTACCGAAGTCGGCGACGCCCCATAAGAGGGACCTCATCCAGTGGACAGTCCGAGTTAAAGCGCAGGAGGCCGACGCGGCGGTGGATGTCGAGTCAGCGATTAGCGAACATGCTCCTGGTTTATCTTGACCAGAATGCGTGGGTGGCGCTGTTGAATCGCCCCGGGTTTGATGCGCACCGGTTATTGGTGTGCAGCCCTTGAGTTGGCCGCGTTTGTAGCGTAGTGGACGTCTTCGTACTCGATGGGTGGGATGCGGCCCAGGCGGTGCATGAGGCGGTCGGCGTTATGCCAGTGCACCCACTCGGCGGTGAGCAGTTCCACGTCGGCCAGACGGCTCAGAGGACCGCGACGAAACGGTGAATCATCGCGGACGGCTTCGGTCTTGTAGAGCCCTATGGTTGTCTCTGCCAGTGCGTTATCGAAGGCATCCCCGACTGTCCCGATTGAGGCCACCAACCCAGACAGCGACAGGGTCTCGCCGAACCGCACAGACGTATATTGGGCGGGTTCAATCGGTCGTTGCAATGAACCACCCCGGGTTTGATGCACACCTTCTTTCGAGGGAAGGTTGTTTGCATCATGGCAAAGAGGTACGACGATGAGTTCAAGGCCCGGGCGGTGCGGTTGGTCGCCGATCATGCCGAGGAGTACGACACCCGCACGGCGTGCATTACCGCGGTCGCCAAGCGGTTGGGGGTGTCCTACGAGTCGCTGCGCCGCTGGGTCAACCAGACTGAGGTGGACACCGGCCAGCGTGATGGGGTGTCAACCGGCGTCGCCCGTGAGAATAGAGAGCTCAAGCGCAAGAACCGTGAGCTTGAGGAAACCATCGAGATCCTGAAGGCGGCAACAACTTTCTTCGCGCGGGAGAGCGACCCGCGACACCGCTGATCTGTGCGTTCATCGCCGAGCATCGCGCTCGGTTCGG
The DNA here is from genome assembly GCF_054786995.1 of Mycobacterium sp. ZZG. Classification (NCBI taxonomy): domain Bacteria; kingdom Bacillati; phylum Actinomycetota; class Actinomycetes; order Mycobacteriales; family Mycobacteriaceae; genus Mycobacterium; species Mycobacterium sp. ZZG. The sequence goes on along the minus strand of NZ_JBTBFV010000113.1, from coordinate 419 downwards.
GGTCGCTCCGATCTGCCGCGTGCTCACCGAGCACGGCTGCCAGATCGCCCCGAGAACCTTCTACGCCTGGCTGACCCGACCCCCATCAGCGAGGGCCCTGTGGGACACCGTCATCACCGAGGTACTGGCCGGCTACTACGAGCCCGACGAGCAAGGCCGCCGCACACCGGAGTCACTGTACGGGGCCACCAAGATGTGGGCTCACCTGCAACGACAAGGCATTGTGGTGGCCCGTTGCACCGTGGAGCGCCTCATGCGGGCCAACGGTTGGCGCGGGGTTACCCGCCGTAAGACCTGAGTTTGGACACCTTGGCTGATTCTCACATTCTGTAGTCGCTTGACCTGCAGCGTTGCTCTGGCTGGTGGGTGTTTTGGGGTACTAATCGGGGTAGGTTCGTGCGGTGGCGTACGTGCGGAAG
>NZ_JBTBFV010000112.1:0-5409 GCF_054786995.1 Mycobacterium sp. ZZG | reverse complement strand
AAAAGGGGGTCTGGACAGATTCATGGCCGCCGACGGGCACTTTCGTGTCCGCCGGTGGGCAGTTCTTATTGGCCGCTACTGGGCATTTTCATGTCCGCCGGTGGGCAGTTTTTCATGTCCGCCGACATCCGCGGATTCCAGCTTGACCGCATTCGACATTTGGAGATCACCGACGAGGTGTTTCGCGAACGCGATCCGTCAGTCCTGGATGAGGATCTCTCGCGGTGGCGCACGCGAAGGCTCGGGTGACGTCCCAAGCCGGCAACCGCGGGCATGTCGCGGTGCGCCTCAGCCATGAATGGTGGTCAGCACCATGCACATCCCGAGCCAGCCCCGAGTGGGCGATAGGCATGCGCAAGCGGCACTGAGCACCCGTCAGCGCTAGTACCTGCACGTGTCGCGAGTGACTCAGGTTCGCAGGGTAGGAGCCAGGGCGGCGTCGAGGATCTTCGCATCGCGGGTCGCGATGGTGAGATTTCGACGTAGAGCCTGCGCGACGATCACGCGATCGAAGGGATCCTTGTGATCCCAGGGGAGTCGGCCGGCCAGGATCGCGTCGGGAGACTCGATGGGCAATTCGGTTGTGCTCATATCCGAAATGATGTCGGCCCAGGCCGACAGGAATGCTTCACCGTCAAGGCGGCCCAACCGAGTCTTGATGGAGATTTCCCAAGCCGAGGCCGCGGTGACCCACACGTTGGTGTTCGAGTCGGCGATGATGGCCAGCGCGGAGGCGTCCAGATCCGACGGAGTACTCGCCAGCCATAGAAGTGTGTGCGTGTCCAACAGCACGTTCACGGTTCGGCACTTTCCCAGCGAGCCAGTTCCGAATCAGGCAGGGGCTCGTCGAAGTCCTTGGGTACCAGAAGGTTTGGCAGCTGCCCGAACTTTCGCGGCACTGGTTCGACAGGCACCAATTTGGCGACGGGGCGGCCGTGATTCGTGATCGTCACGGCCTTGCCGGTGCGTTCCACTTCAGCAAGAAGGGCGTTGAGCCGATTCTTGGCCTCCGTACTTGTCACCGTTGTATCCACAGATTGACGGTACAACCATCACGCTAGTCGCGCTAGCGTAAATAGCGTGATTCTCGGTAGTCGCCCGATAACCGGGCTTTCCGGAGTTGATCACCCATCGATGTCTCACCGGTGATACACTCCGAACGTGGATGCAGTCACGGTGCGCGAATTGCGCAACAGTGGAGGAGACGTTCTGCGTCGCGTCGAGCATGGCGAGCGCATCGTCATTACTCGGGACGGGACACCTGTTGCTGAGCTACGGCCGCTACCTCGTCCGAGCGCAGGACCTGCGGAACTGATTCGTCGCCGCAAGAATCTTCCGCCGGTGAACCCGGATGCCCTCCGGCGCGACATCGACAACCTCATCGACCCGTCGCTGTGACGCAAACCCAGGGCCGGGGGATGCTGGACACTTCCACGGTGATCCTCTTGGGTCAGCTGTCTGACCCAGCCGAGCTTCCCGACGAATCGGTGATCAGCGCGATCACGCTGGCTGAGCTGTCCGTAGGTCCACACGTCGCCAACGACGATGCAGAGCGCGGTGCTCGGCAGCAGCACCTACAGCAGGCCGAGGCGGACTTCGACGTCCTACCGTTCGATGGAGATTGCGCCCGGGCCTTTGGAGCCGTAGCGGCGGCGCTGCGCGCGTCGGATCGAAAGCCGGCTGCGCGGGCCTACGACGCACTCATCGCGGCCAGTGCAATCGCACATGGAGTGCCGCTGTACACGTGCAACCCCGCCGACTTCACAGGAATCCCGCGACTGGAACTACGATCAGTCACACACCCGCATCACCGATAGGGGCAACCCTGAAATACCTTTGAAGGCAATGCGATGTGTAGCCGTGTCCGGTCGGGGAGCCCGATGTCGCCGACGAGGACCAGCAGGGTCTCCACTTGGGTGCGAATCAACTCTGGGCGTTCGGAGCGGCAAGCGACTTCAGCACCAACATGCCTGACGATCGAGCCCCCGCGGCGCTGCGATCCCTGCAGCGGAAGCTCGTCACCGGAAATCGAATTCAGGCGCTTATCGCCGCCGTGCGACACTGAGCTCACCCAGCTCCCGCACTTCCAGATAGTGCTCCGAGACCACGTTGCCTTCGATGCACCGCTCGACGAATTCCTCGATCAGCCGGTCCTGTTCTGTCAGTTGGACGTAGTGCTGTTACAGGTGTCCGCCCCACGAGCGCACGACGACCGTCTCCACGAAATCGCCCGCTAGTCGCCCGCTGGCCGAAACCGCCTGTCTGGCACTAGCACCGACACGGCTGCGCGCAGCGCGTTGATCGCAGGATCGATGGACGCGTGCGGATTGACCGACCGTTGCAGGCCCAGTCCGACGGCCGTTGCGAGGATGATGTCCGCGAGCGCGGACACACTCAACGGTGGATCCTGCACGCCGACCTGCTCCGCCACCGAGCCCAGCGCGGCCTCCACCGTCGCCTGCATGCCCTTGTGCAGGTCGGTGATCATCGGCTTTAGCTTCTCGTCCCGACGGGACAGCATCGCGAACTCGAGTTCGAGCATCGTCCAGCCAACGTCGCCGATCGTCCGCTCGAGCCACGTCTCGATCTGGTTCAGTTGTTCTTCGAGACCCGCCTCGCTGGCCGCGATCGCGGCGATCTCGCCGAATTTCTCCACGTGAACGGCCTCCAAAACCGCACGGCACAGCGTCGGCTTGTCTTTGAAGTTCGAGTACACCGCGCCCTTCGAGTAGCCGGCGTCGTCGGCGATATCGTCGAGACTCGTTGCCGCGTAACCGTTCTCCAGGAACCGCATACTCGCGGCGGCGAGGATGCGCGCTCTGGTGGCCGCCTGCTGCTCGGCGCGGGTGGTTCGCGACATGAGGTGAATGGTAGCCCCCGACGCCATTGACATACCGAAAGATTCTGAATACTGCCAGTATCTGAAACAAGCCGAGGAGGCCGCGATGACGCGGAGGAACATCCCTGTCCAGGGCAGGCGCACACTCATCACCGGCGGGGCGAGGGGGATCGGCGCGGCCACCGCGGAGTTGTTCGCAACCCGCGGCGCGCAGGTCTGGATCGGCGACGTCGACGCCGACGCCTGCAACGACACCGCGGAACGCCTCGGCGTGCAGGCAGTCCGGCTCGACGTGACGAGCCTCGACTCGTGGCGCGATGCGACCGCCACCGCCGGCGCGCTCGACATCCTGGTCAACAACGCCGGCGTCATGCCGATCGGCTCACTCGCCGACGAGACTCAGCAGGCGCGCGACCTCATCCTCGACGTCAACGTGCGCGGCCTCCTCAACGGCATGCAGGTCGTCGTCCCCGGCATGATCCAGCGCGGCGGCGGCCACGTCATCAACATCGCGTCAATGGCCGGCATGATCCCGATCCCCGGCATGGTCACCTACAACGCGAGCAAGTTCGCCGCCCTCGGTGCCTCGCTCGCCGCGCGGCAGGAGTACATGGGCACCGGCGTCGCCGTCTCGGCGATTCTGCCGTCCGCGGTTCGCACCGAACTCGCATCGGGCGCGCCGCTCGGCGGCATGCCCACGGCCGACGCCGAGGACGTCGCGGCGGCGATCCTCGACGTCGTCGGTTCGCGGGCCGCGCGTCGGTCGGTGCCGCGCTGGGTCGCCCCCGCTTGGGAGGCAAGGGCTTTCGTTCCCGAACGCGTGCAGAACCTCGCGCGCAAGCTGGTCGACGACCGCCGCGCCCTCACGTTGATCGACACCGACGCGCGCGCGGCTTACAGCGACAGGCTCGATCGTCAGGCGAAAGCCCACGCCGCGGGGGACCGCTGATGGCCCGCCGCGCGCTCGTCATCGGCTGCGGCGGAACCATCGGCGGAGCGTGGATCGTCGCGGCGCTCGACGCCCTCACCCGCGAGCTCGGCATCACACCAGCCGACTTCACCGTCATGCAGGGAACCTCTGCCGGGGCCGAGCTCGTCACGATGCTCGCCGCCGGCGTCGTACCCGACCAGCTGGTCGCGATGCACCGCGGTGAGGCCACCGACCCGCGCCTGCACGACCACCTCGCGGCCACGCCGCCGGGCTTGCCACCGGTGCCGTCGCCGCGCCTGCTCAACCCTCGTCTCGTCACGACACAGATGGGGCTCGCCGCCCTCACCGGCGTCGCCCCGACGGGACGCGGTGACGCCACATGGCTCCAACGGCTCGCCGACGCCTTCTCCGACGAACCACAGCACCCCGGTGCCCGGATGGTCGCCTTCGACGTGGACCGCGGTGAGCGTGTCGCCTTCGGGTCACCAGGAGCGCCAACGGCTTCCAGAGGTGAGGCGCTGCGTGCGTCGTGGGCGATCCCCGGCTGGATGCCCCCGGTCGAGATCGACGGCCGACGCTACGTCGACGGCGGTGCCCGCTCGACCGCCTCCGTCGACCTCATCGGCTCCGACGACGCCGACATCGTCTACGTCATCGCGCCCATGGCCTCCGAACCGGGGAGTCGCGTGCCCGGCATCGGCGGACTGATCGAGAACATCGCACTGCGGCAACCGATGTCACGCACTCTCGCCGATGAGGTCGCGGAGGTTCGAGCGCGGGGCATCGACGTCGTCACCGTCAGGCCGACCCGTGACGACCTCGCCGGCCTCGGCGCCAACTTCATGAACCGCAGGCACCGTCGCGCAGCGTTCGAATCGGCCATGACCACCGCGCCGGCGACCGTCCGCCGCGCCCTCGCCGTGGGGGCGTCATGACCCGCGAGCCGCGCATCATCGTCATCGGCGCAGGCGTTGCGGGCATCACCACCGCACACGTTCTGCGCGAACACGGCTTCACCGATATCAGCGTGCTGGAGAAGGGTTCCGACGTCGGCGGCGTCTGGCATTGGAACCGCTACCCCGGCCTGTCGTGCGATGTGCCCTCGCAGATCTACCAGTTCGGATTCGCTCCGAAGGCCGATTGGCAGCACCTGTGGGCCAGCGGCGCGGCCATCCAGCAGTACCACCGCGACGTCGTCGACCAGCTGGGTTTGAACGAGATCATCGAGCTCGACACCGAAGTGGTCGAAGCGCACTGGGACGGCGAGTGGACGTTGACGCTGGCGAGCGTGACCAGAGCTTCGCCGACTTCCTGATCTGTGCGACCGGCATCCTGCACCATCCCTTCACGCCCGACATCCCCGGCCTGGCCGAGTTCGAAGGCGCAGTCGTGCACACCGCTCACTGGGACGACGACATCGAGACAGCGGGCAAGCGCGTTGCCGTCATCGGCACGGGTTCCACTGGTGTGCAGGTCGTCTCGGCGCTACAGCGCTCCGCAGCGAGGATCGAGTGAGGTGAGCCCCCTGTAGTGGTCCAGTCGTTGTGGGACTCTGTTGCCCGAGTGCTCGGGCAGGAAGAATCAATGACGACATGGCAACGAACAAGCGCCGGCGGCACACTCCGGATCAGATCATCCG
>NZ_JBTBFV010000111.1:0-5501 GCF_054786995.1 Mycobacterium sp. ZZG | reverse complement strand
AATTTGTGTTCGGCGGTGTCCTACTTTTCCACCCGTGTGGGTAGTATCATCGGCGCTGGCAGGCTTAGCTTCCGGGTTCGGGATGGGACCGGGCGTTTCCCTGCCGCTATGGACCGCCGTAACTGTATTCACTCGTTTTTGAGTGATCCCCGTGGTGGGGAAGTTTATAGCCCCTTGTTTATTGGTGGTGGGGGTGGTGTGGTTTGTGGTTGTGGTTGCGAGGTTTTGTTGGTGTTGTAAGTTTTCGGCCGGTTAGTGCCAGTTCCCTGCACCTCTTGCGAGGCTTCTAGGTCTGGTCTATCGATCCCGTGGTCTGCGGGGGGCCTTATCCCACTGAAATGGGTGAGAAGCCTGGTCTTGGAGGGGGTTTCCCGCTTAGATGCTTTCAGCGGTTATCCTGTCCGAACGTGGCTATCCAGCGGTGCCCCTGGTGGGACAACTGGTAGACCAGAGGTTCGTCCGTCCCGGTCCTCTCGTACTAGGGACAGGTTTCCTCAAGCTTCTGACGCGCGCGGCGGATAGAGACCGAACTGTCTCACGACGTTCTAAACCCAGCTCGCGTGCCGCTTTAATGGGCGAACAGCCCAACCCTTGGGACCTGCTCCAGCCCCAGGATGCGACGAGCCGACATCGAGGTGCCAAACCATCCCGTCGATATGGACTCTTGGGGAAGATCAGCCTGTTATCCCCGGGGTACCTTTTATCCGTTGAGCGACACCCCTTCCACTCAGAGGTGCCGGATCACTAGTCCCGACTTTCGTCCCTGCTCGACATGTCCGTCTCGCAGTCAAGCTCCCTTGTGCACTTACACTCAACACCTGATTGCCGTCCAGGTTGAGGGAACCTTTGGGCGCCTCCGTTACATTTTAGGAGGCAACCGCCCCAGTTAAACTACCCACCAGGCACTGTCCCTGGACCGGATAGACGGTCCGAGGTTAGAGGCCCAATACGATCAGAGTGGTATTTCAACAACGACTCCACCCTCACTGGCGTGAGGGCTTCACAGTCTCCCACCTATCCTACACAAACCGTATCGAGCACCAATACCAAGTTGTAGTGAAGGTCCCGGGGTCTTTTCGTCCTGCCGCGCGTAACGAGCATCTTTACTCGTAATGCAATTTCGCCGAGTCTATGGTTGAGACAGCTGAGAAGTCGTTACGCCATTCGTGCAGGTCGGAACTTACCCGACAAGGAATTTCGCTACCTTAGGATGGTTATAGTTACCACCGCCGTTTACTGGGGCTTAAATTCTCCGCTTCACCCCCGAAAGGGTTAACGGGTCCTCTTAACCTTCCAGCACCGGGCAGGCGTCAGTCCGTATACATCGTCTTGCGACTTCGCACGGACCTGTGTTTTTAGTAAACAGTCGCTTCTCACTGGTTTGTGCCACCCCCTCCCGCTGCCGGCCGCGAGGGCCTTGACGGTGTGGGGGTCCCCCTTCTCCCGAAGTTACGGGGGCATTTTGCCGAGTTCCTTAACCATAGTTCACTCGTACGCCTCGGTATTCTCTACCTGACCACCTGTGTTGGTTTGGGGTACGGGCCGTGTGTGCGCTCGCTAGAGGCTTTTCTCGGCAGCATAGGATCACCGAATTCGCCTCAATCGGCTATGCATCACCTCTCAGGCATCATGAGTGACGGATTTACCTATCACTCGCCCTACAGGCTTACCCCGGTATTACCACTGACCGGTACGGCTACCTTCCTGCGTCACCCCATCGCTTGACTACTACCACCGAAGGTCCCGCGCAGCCGGCGACGGTCGCTCCCCGAAGGGATTGATCTGTCGCCTTTTGGGCGGTTAGTACCGGTGATTCATCAGGGACGCTCACACACGGGTACGGGAATATCAACCCGTTGTCCATCGACTACGCCTGTCGGCCTCGCCTTAGGTCCCGACTCACCCTGGGCGGACTGGCCTGGCCCAGGAACCCTTGGTCTTCCGGCGGGCAAGGTTCTCACTTGCCTTATCGCTACTCATGCCTGCATTCTCACTCCCACACCCTCCACAGCTAGATCACTCTGCTGCTTCACCGGATGCAGGACGCTCCCCTACCCAGCACACAAGTGTGCTGCCGCGGCTTCGGCGGTGTGCTTGAGCCCCGCTACATTATCGGCGCACAATCACTTGACCAGTGAGCTATTACGCACTCTTTCAAGGGTGGCTGCTTCTAAGCCAACCTCCTGGTTGTCTTCGCGACTGCACATCCTTTTCCACTTAGCACACGCTTAGGGGCCTTAGCCGGCGATCTGGGCTGTTTCCCTCTCGACGCACGGAGCTTATCCCCCGCCGTCTCACTGCCGCATTACACCGTGTCGGCATTCGGAGTTTGGCTGACGTCAGTAACCCTGTGGGGCCCATCGGCCATCCAGTAGCTCTACCTCCGACACGAACACTGCGACGCTGCACCTAAATGCATTTCGGGGAGAACCAGCTATCACGGAGTTTGATTGGCCTTTCACCCCTACCCACAACTCATCCCCTCAGTCTTCAACCTAAGTGGGTTCGGGCCTCCACGCGGTCTTACCCGCGCTTCACCCTGGCCATGGGTAGATCACTCCGCTTCGGGTCCAGAACACACCACTACACCACACACAACTGTGCGGATACGCCCTATTCAGACTCGCTTTCGCTACGGCTACCCCACCCGGGTTAACCTCGCGACATGTCCCTGACTCGCAGGCTCATTCTTCAAAAGGCACGCCATCACCCCACGCAAAAACGAAGGCTCTGACGGATTGTAAGCGCACGGTTTCAGGTACTATTTCACTCCCCTCCCGGGGTACTTTTCACCATTCCCTCACGGTACTCATCCGCTATCGGTCACTGGGAAGTATTCAGGCTTACCGGGTGGTCCCGGCAGATTCACAGCAGATTCCACGGGCCCGCTGCTACTCGGGGAAACCTGTGACAGCAGATCAGGAGTTTTCGACTACGGGGCTCTCACCCACTACGGCAGACCATCCCAGGCCACTTCGCCTAACACCTGATTTTCTCACTGCTGCTGCCCACGGCGGCGGACAGAACACAGACCCCACAACACCGCACACACAACCCCCGCCGGGTATCACATGCACACGGTTTAGCCATCCTCCGCTTTCGCTCGCCACTACTCACGGAATCACTTTTGTTTTCTCTTCCTACGGGTACTGAGATGTTTCACTTCCCCGCGTTCCCCCCCAACGCCTATATATTCAGCGTTGGGTGACACGACATCACTCGTGCCGGGTTTCCCCATTCGGACATCCTCGGATCCACGCTCGGTTGACAGCTCCCCGAGGCATATCGCAGCCTCCCACGTCCTTCATCGGCTCCCAGTGCCAAGGCATCCACCATGCGCCCTTAAACACTTACAACACAAAACCAAAAAATGAGTCACCCACACACACCCCACAACGAGATGCATGCGAGTATCAGAAAAATTTGCATTACATGAAATGACAACCCACACAAGAAAACCCACCCCCACAAAGGAAGACAGGCCCTCATACAAGCCATCATCTCGATGCTCGCAACCACTATCCACAAATCAAACACCACACCCCACCACCAAAGCAGGGCAACAACACGCTCCACCACCCCAACGGGCAATGGCCAACCCCCAACGGGGCTGCAGGGCCTGTTGTCTCAAAGCCCAATAGTGTGTCTGGCAGCCGCGCACGGCATTTCCCTACCCATGCGCCAATGTCTGTTGCCTGCACCAGACCCTGAAACCCACTACAGGCCAGGGCCATCCAACGAATCGATCAGATCACCGAACCCCCACACGATGTGGGCGGGCCTGATTCTCGTGGTGCTCCTTAGAAAGGAGGTGATCCAGCCGCACCTTCCGGTACGGCTACCTTGTTACGACTTCGTCCCAATCGCCGATCCCACCTTCGACGGCTCCCTCCCACAAGGGGTTAGGCCACCGGCTTCGGGTGTTACCGACTTTCATGACGTGACGGGCGGTGTGTACAAGGCCCGGGAACGTATTCACCGCAGCGTTGCTGATCTGCGATTACTAGCGACTCCGACTTCACGGGGTCGAGTTGCAGACCCCGATCCGAACTGAGACCGGCTTTGAAAGGATTCGCTCCACCTCACGGCATCGCAGCCCTTTGTACCGGCCATTGTAGCATGTGTGAAGCCCTGGACATAAGGGGCATGATGACTTGACGTCATCCCCACCTTCCTCCGAGTTGACCCCGGCAGTCTCTCACGAGTCCCCGCCATTACGCGCTGGCAACATAAGATAAGGGTTGCGCTCGTTGCGGGACTTAACCCAACATCTCACGACACGAGCTGACGACAGCCATGCACCACCTGCACACAGGCCACAAGGGAACCGACATCTCTGCCGGCGTCCTGTGCATGTCAAACCCAGGTAAGGTTCTTCGCGTTGCATCGAATTAATCCACATGCTCCGCCGCTTGTGCGGGCCCCCGTCAATTTCTTTGAGTTTTAGCCTTGCGGCCGTACTCCCCAGGCGGGGTACTTAATGCGTTAGCTACGGCACGGATCCCAAGGAAGGAAACCCACACCTAGTACCCACCGTTTACGGCGTGGACTACCAGGGTATCTAATCCTGTTCGCTCCCCACGCTTTCGCTCCTCAGCGTCAGTTACTGCCCAGAGACCCGCCTTCGCCACCGGTGTTCCTCCTGATATCTGCGCATTCCACCGCTACACCAGGAATTCCAGTCTCCCCTGCAGTACTCCAGTCTGCCCGTATCGCCCGCACGCCCACAGTTGAGCTGTGAGTTTTCACGGACAACGCGACAAACCACCTACGAGCTCTTTACGCCCAGTAATTCCGGACAACGCTCGGACCCTACGTATTACCGCGGCTGCTGGCACGTAGTTGGCCGGTCCTTCTTCTCCAGGTACCGTCACTTGCGCTTCGTCCCTGGCGAAAGAGGTTTACAACCCGAAGGCCGTCATCCCTCACGCGGCGTCGCTGCATCAGGCTTGCGCCCATTGTGCAATATTCCCCACTGCTGCCTCCCGTAGGAGTCTGGGCCGTATCTCAGTCCCAGTGTGGCCGGTCACCCTCTCAGGCCGGCTACCCGTCGTCGCCTTGGTAAGCCATAACCTCACCAACAAGCTGATAGGCCGCGGGCCCATCCCACACCGCAAAAGCTTTCCCCTCCCAGACCATGCAGCCAGAAGGGTGTATTCGGTATTAGACCCAGTTTCCCAGGCTTATCCCAAAGTGCAGGGCAGATCACCCACGTGTTACTCACCCGTTCGCCACTCGAGTACCCCGAAGGGCCTTTCCGTTCGACTTGCATGTGTTAAGCACGCCGCCAGCGTTCGTCCTGAGCCAGAATCAAACTCTCCAAACAAAAACCCCCACACCAAAAAGTGCAGGCAGAATTCACAATCAGAGAAATCCGATCATCAAACAAGACACCAAAAACTGGCATCCAAAAACAACCCACCCCTAAACGGGAAAAAGAGGCAGGCCAAAAAACAACAAACAAAAACCACCAAACACACTATTGAGTTCTCAAACAACAC
>NZ_JBTBFV010000110.1:0-5630 GCF_054786995.1 Mycobacterium sp. ZZG | reverse complement strand
ACTTTCACCGGAAGTGCCTTTCTGACCTGGACTGATTAGTGCGTAGAGAACACCAATCTTCCCAGTTCAAAGGGCACTTTCCTCATTCCGACACCCTGCGACCAGCCGATACATCGGTGGATCGAGGTTAAGGCAACCGACCGCAAGATCGACTAGTTGATCCCGTGAAAGCTTCTCATTCGCTGCGATTAGCTCGTCAGCTTCGGCGTCGGTCATCGGACCAGTTAGTTCGCCCCTCTGGTCCCAGGCGGCAGAGGCCCTGTCAAGTGACTGCATGTTCGCAACTAGTCGCGCCATGAAGAAATGGCTGATCTTCGTTGTGTGCACTGAAACGGCGTCTCGGATGATTTCCGTATCGTCGGTGTATTTGACTGCCGTGTAGAGGCCTTCTAGGGCTGATTGCGCCGCTGCTGCGTCATCGCTCATCACAAACCCCCCACGGGTCGGCCAAGATTCTCTAAAGATCCTCGCTCAATCCTGATCAGCCGTGGACCGATTCGACGCGCTTTCAAGCGACCCTGCGCGATGTACCGGCGAACCGTTCGCGGATCGACGCCCAGGTGGTCCGCTGCGTGCTGAATTGACACAAGCGCATTTCTTTGTGAATTGGTAGCCATAACCTAAGTGTCTTGGCGTTCAGCATGGCGCTCACTGGGCGCAGCAAAGCCGCAGGCTGACCACGGTGCGACACGCCGAGCGGGAGGAATTGAGCACGCGCTCTGATCTGGGCTTTTCTAGCTGAATTGCCGCCCAGGTTGCGTCGGGCTTGTATCCCTTAAGGTTGCGTTAAGGGTGCAAGGGGTCCAGAAACGCAAATGGTGGGAGAGTCAAAAACCCTCTCCCACCTGCGGGGTGGCTGACGGGACTCGAACCCGCGACAGCCAGGATCACAACCTGGTGCTCTACCAACTGAACTACAGCCACCATCGCCGCGTGTGCGGCTTGGTCATACTAGCTGCTGTTGTCCTCTGGAGCCGAATCGCCATGGGCGACGGGCCCCAGCTCGGCCGCGACGGCGGCAATGTCGCTGGTCGACGGCCCGGGCGGCGGCACGAACGCGGTCTGCCGGTAGAACCGCAGCTCCCGGATCGACTCGTGGATGTCGGCCAGCGCGCGGTGGGCCAGTCCCTTCTCGGGCTGCCCGAAGTAGATCCGCGGGTACCAGCGGCGGCACAACTCCTTGATGGAGCTGACGTCGATCATGCGGTAATGCAGGAAGTCGTCCAGCTTCGGCATGTCCCGCGCGATGAACCCGCGGTCGGTGGCAATCGAATTGCCCGCCAGCGGCGCGGTCTTGGCCTGCTTGACGTGCTCGTGGATGTAGGTCAAGACCATGTCCTGCGCGGTCGCCACGTCGACGGTGGACGCGCGCACCTCGTCGATCAACCCGGACTTGGTGTGCATCTGGGCGACGACATCGATCATCGACGACAGCGCCGCGTCGTCGGCGTGGATCACCACGTCGAGGCCGTCGCCGAGGATGTTGAGCTCCGAGTCGGTCACCAGCACTGCGATCTCGATGAGAAGGTCGGACTTCAGGTCGAGGCCCGTCATCTCGCAGTCGATCCACACCAGTTCGTCACGCACAGCGCTCAACAGTAAGCCCCCTTGCTGTCACGGGCTGACTACACCCGGCCAATCGCGCCTGGTCCCGGATAAGGTGCGACGCATGACCACCGAGCCGGCCGCGCCTGCCGCGCAGCAGATCGCCGCAGGTTACGCCGCCGACGGGGCGGCGCTGGAGCTGGGTTGCGTCGTCGTCGACGGGGTGTGTGATCCGGCGGCCCGGGTGCGCATCCCGCTGGCCACGCTCAACCGGCACGGCCTGGTCGCAGGTGCGACGGGCACCGGTAAGACGAAATCGCTGCAGGTGATCGCCGAACAGCTGTCGGCGGCCGGGGTCCCGGTGGTGATGGCCGACGTCAAGGGCGACCTGTCGGGCCTCTCAGCGCCAGGCCGGCCCGGCGAACAGGTGAACCAGCGCGCCGCCGACACCGGCGACAGCTGGGCCGCGACGGCCTATCCCGTGGAGTTCCTGTCAATGGGCACCTCGGGTATCGGGGTGCCGGTGCGCGCCACGATCACCAGCTTCGGCCCGGTACTGCTGTCGAAGGTGCTGGGCCTCAACCGGACTCAGGAGTCCACGCTGGGCCTGATCTTCCACTGGGCCGATCAACAGGGGCTGCCGCTGCTGGACCTCAAAGACCTGCGGTCGGTGATCCAATACCTGACCAGTGAGGACGGGAAGTCGCAGCTGAAGGCGCTCGGTGCGGTGTCCACGAGCACGGCGGGGGTCATCCTGCGGGCGCTGGTCAATCTGGAGGCCGAAGGCGCCGACACATTCTTCGGCGAGCCGGAACTCGAACCCGACGACCTGCTGCGGGTGGACGCGTCCGGCCGCGGGGTGATCACGCTGCTGGAACTCGGCAGCCAGGCCGCCCGGCCGGTGATGTTCTCGACGTTCCTGATGTGGGTGCTGGCCGACCTGTTCACCTCGCTGCCCGAGGTGGGCGACCTCGACAAGCCGAAACTGGTGTTCGCCTTCGACGAGGCCCACCTGCTGTTCGCCGATGCGTCGAAGGCCTTCCTGGAGCAGGTCGAGCAGACGGTGAAGTTGATCCGCTCCAAGGGCGTCGGGGTGCTGTTCTGCACCCAGCTGCCCACCGATGTCCCCAAAGAGGTGCTCAGTCAGCTCGGCGCCCGCATCCAGCACGCGCTGCGCGCGTTCACCCCGGACGATCAGAAGGCGCTCACCAAGACCGTCCGCACCTACCCGAAAACCGACGTGTACGACCTGGAATCGGCGCTCACGTCGCTCGGGATCGGCGAGGCGGTCGTCACCGTGCTCTCCGAGAAGGGCGTGCCGACCCCCGTGGCCTGGACCAGGATGCGGGCGCCGCGCTCACTGATGGACACTATCGGACCCGAGGCGATCGCCGCTGCCTCGGCCGCCAGCCCGCTGCAGGCCGTGTACGGCCAGAGCATCGACCGGGACTCGGCATACGAACGGCTGGCCGCCCGGCTCGCGCCGCCACCTCCGGTCGCCGAGCAGCCTCCGGTCGCCGGGCAGCCTCCGGTCTGGGTGCCGCCGACGGTGGACATGCCGCCGATGCCGGCGCCCGCCGAGCCCGCCGGCCCGGGATTCCTCGAGACCGTGATGGACAGCCCCGCGTTCAAGAGCGCGATGCGATCGGCGGGCACGGTCATCGGCCGGGAGATCACGCGAAGCATCTTCGGCACCGGCCGCCGCAAGCGCAGGCGCTGACTCGCGCCGAAATCGCATTCCACGCGGCGAAATCGCGGTCATCCGCGCGTGGAATGCGATTTCGGCGGGAAAAGGGGCGGGGTCAGTCGCCGCCGAGCTTCTTGTACACCGCGCCGACGATCGGCGCCACGATCGCGCGCGGGGCGTAGCCGCTGGCCGCCGACATCGCCTTCGACGTGACGCCGGGCACGACGCGCATCTTGTTGCGCTCCAAGCCATCCAGTGACACCTTGGCGGTGTACTCGGTGTCGATCCACAGGAAGTCGGGGATCAGCCGCTCGACGAGCGACTGTTCGTCGGGGTCAGGCAGCTCGGTGCGCACCGGGCCCGGCGCGAGCACGGTGACGTGCACCCCGGCCGATTTCACCTCGCCGCGCAACGACTCGCTGAACGTGTTCGCGAAGGCCTTCGTCGCGGCGTACGTCGCGTTGTTCGGGATCGGTGAGTTACCGGCGGCCGAGCCCGAGATCAGGATCCCGCCGGCACCGCGCTCGACCATGCCCGGCAGCACCGCCAGCACCAGGTCGTGCACGCCGAGAACGTTGAGCTGCACCTGCTTCCGTTCCTCGGCGGGGTCCAGGGAGGCGACTGCACCGAACGTCGCGGTACCGGCATTGGCGCACAGGATGGAGATGTTGCGGTGGGCCAGCTCGTCGCAGAACGCGCCGCGCGCCACCGGATCGGCAAGGTCGACGGCACGCACCTCGACCGTCACGCCGTAGCTGTCGCGCAGGCGCTCGGCCAGCGCTTCGAGCACCTCCTCCCGACGCGCGGTGATGATCAGGTGGTGGCCCCGGCGGGCGAGTTCGACGGCGAGTGCTTCACCGATGTTCTGGGACGCACCTGTGACGACGGCGCGGGCATCCGCACTGGGAGCAGGGACGGGCATGGGCCGGACTATATCGTGAGCGTCCATGAGCGAGGTGTCGCCCGCGACCGGGCAGTCCGCTGACGCCGCGACACGCTCGCGGGTGTTGGCCTGGGCGTTGTGGGATTTCGGGGCCACGGCCATCAACGCGGTCGTCATCACCTTCGTCTTCACGGTGTATCTGACCGCGACGGTCGGGGACGACCTCCCCGGCGACACCAGTCCGGCGAGCTGGCTGGGCCGCGCCTTGGCGCTGGCCGGCCTCGTCGTCGCCGTGCTGGCGCCGGTGACCGGCGTGTGGGTGGACGCACCGGCCCGCCGCCGACGTGCGCTGGCGTTGCTGACCGGGCTGGTCGTGGTGATGACCGCGTCGATGAGCCTGATCCGCGACGACCACCGCTACCTGTGGCCCGGGCTGGTGCTGCTGGCTTGCACGGCGGCCTGCAGCGAGTTGGCCACCGTGCCCTACAACGCGATGCTGCGCGAGCTGTCGACGCCGTCCACGTCGGGCCGCATCTCCGGATTCGGTTTGGCGCTGGGCTATTTCGGCAGTGTGCTGGCGCTGCTGGTGGTCTACGTCGGCTTCATCGCCGGCGACGGGGACACCCGCGGGCTGCTGGGGCTGCCCGCCGAGGACGGGTTGAACGTGCGGGCGGCCATGCTGCTGGTCGCCGCGTGGTTCGCACTGTTCGCGCTACCGTTGCTGATCTCGGTGCCGCGCGTGCCCGGTCGTGAGCGCTCGACCCGGGTGGGGTTCACCGGGGCTTACCGCCGTCTCTGGACCGACATCCGCCAGGAGTGGCGGCGCGACCGCAACTTCGTCTACTACCTCGGCGCGAGCGCGGTGTTCCGAGACGGGCTCACCGGGATCTTCACGTTCGGCGCCGTGCTCGGGGTGAACGTTTACGGGGTGTCCCAGGCGGACGTGCTGCTGTTCGGTGTCGCCGCATGCGTGGTCGCGGCGCTGGGCTCGGTGATCGGCGGTCGCGCCGACGACCGGGTGGGTTCCAAACCCGTCATCGTGGTGTCGCTGGCCTCGATGATCGTTGTGGGTCTGGTGATGATGGCGCTGTCCGGGGCTTCGGCGTTCTGGGTGTGCGGCCTGCTGCTGTGCCTGTTCATCGGCCCCACCTTGTCTTCGGCGCGCACGCTGATGTTGCGCATGTGCGCGCACGGCAAGGAAGGGGTGACGTTCGGCCTCTACACGACGGCGGGGCGTGCGGTGACGTTCCTGGCCCCGTGGTTGTTCTCGCTGTTCATCGACGTCTTCGACAGTCAGCGCGCGGGCATGGGCGGTCTGGTGGTGGTGCTGACGCTCGGGCTGCTGCTGTTCCTGCCGGTCCGCGTACCTCGGCGGATGCGACCGGCTTAGCCTCGATCCACTGATGAATTGGGGTAGGTGTGCCTCGCTGGGCTGTTGAGGGCTGGTCCTGGTCGCGGGCAGGGGGTATCTGCTGGTCTGTCCAGCTGTTCCTGTGCGCTCCGGTCGGGCCTTTC
>NZ_JBTBFV010000109.1:0-6255 GCF_054786995.1 Mycobacterium sp. ZZG | reverse complement strand
CCACAAAGGCAAGCTACTCGAACGACCCACCGACATCACCCCACCAACACCGCCTTCAAACGGTGACGAGAGCACCGGAACGGAGGTCGCCTGAAACACCCCGATCCACAGGTATTGACAATTTCTCCCCGTCAGTACTCTGGACCATCAAGGTCGCGTGCGTGGTCGTGGGGCACATGGTGGCGGTCGTCTCCGCGCACGATCGCGCTCTGCGGTTGCTGCCGCAACAGCATCAGATCACCGGTCAAGTGGCGATGATGCTGACGATGGTCGGCTACACGTTCACCGGTCTCTACCTTCTGTTCGGAGGCTGATAACTGCCTCCTTCGGAATTTATATGCGTCCTACTGAGGTGCATAGTAGATTGTGGATGCCGTCAGGAGAGGCGGGACGGATCCCGACGAACCGCTGTGGCGGAATTCTGTCGGGGGATTGCGCCACAGTGTATTTCGAGCCGAGCTGGCGAACCGCCCTCCAACTCCCGTCAAGCTTGGGATGGCGGCGGCGAGCCAATAGAGTAGGAAGCCTGGTTGTAGCGATGCCTCCCATGCTGTAACTGCATCGGCGACGGCAGGTGGTGCAACCCGCCCGCCTACTGAACGCCCGTCGAGTCGCTCCGATCGCGATGGCATCAATGTACAACGTAAGTCGGCGCGCTCAGCTCGCGGCGGCCTTTTTTACTAGCTCGCCGCGCCGAACCGGCACCTGGTCGCGCCACCAATTACTATGTGGATACGTAATAGCAGGAGTGGGACCCGACGGATAGTTGTGATGAAAGTGTTGGCTGGACGCCGAAAGGTAGTTGCGCTGAGTGTGATCTCGGCTGTCGCGGTACTCGTGACGGCATCGCAGACAAGTGCTCTCAAGTCTCGGTTGACGAATACGGTGGTTGCGCCCGGTGCCCTGGAGGTTGAGCAGACGCCGCAGGCCGCGCCCGAGCCTCCCGTAATCGAGATTCTTCCCCGCACAGGCGCCAGCGATGTGGTCCCCGTCGGCGCAGTGAAGGTGACCGCGACAGTTGGCACCCTGACTGATGTGCGGATGCAGAACGAACAGGGCCGGGTCGTCGCGGGTCGCTTGGTGGAGGGCGGACGTGCCTGGGAGCCCGCCGAACCACTCGGATACGGACGGTCCTATACGCTCAGCGCGACCGGCCGGGGCGCTGACGCCAGCACCGTCACGACGGTTTCGGAGTTCTCTACTGTCGCACCGCAATCCCAGGTCGGAGTTCGGCTGGGCATGACCAACGGAGCGTCGCTGTCGGAGGGTGGTGTGTACGGTGTCGGAACCGTGATCGTGGCAACCTTCGACGCGGATATCCCTGACCGGGCTGCGGCCGAATCTCGCCTCCAGGTCTTAACGACGCCGCAGTTGGCGGGCTCCTGGATGTGGATCAACGATCGCAAGGCGCATTGGCGGCCCCGTGAGTATTTTCCTTCCGGCACTGAGGTCACGGTCAAAGCCGATCTCTACGGTACTGATTTGGGTAGTGGACTATTCGGAGAACAGGACAGGCAGGTCAGTTTCCGGATTGGGCCGTCTCGTGTCGCGATCGCCGATGACACGACCAAACAGGTCAGTGTTTACGAGAACGGCAATTTGATCCGTACGATGCCGACATCGATGGGCCGGGGAGGGACGCAGACTATCGGGGGCAAGACAATTGCGTTCTGGACGCAACCTGGCGTTTATACGGTGATGGAGAAACAGAATCCCGTCTTGATGGACTCGTCAACCTACGGATTGCCAGTCGATTCGGCATCGGGGTACAAGATCAGCGTCCCGCACGCGGTGCGGATCAGCCCTGATGGCATCTACCTCCATGAGCGCGAAGCAACCGTGTGGGCGCAGGGAAACACCAACGTTTCGGCGGGCTGTTTGAATCTGAGTGCAGAGAATGCTGAGTGGTACTACAACTTTGCCAATCCAGGCGATGTTGTCGAGATCCGAAATACCGGCGGCGCACCGCTGGAACAGTGGCAGAACGGAGATTGGTCTGTGCCCTGGGACGAATGGATGGGTGGCAGCGCGTTGCGCCCCTGATCAGTATTCGATCAGTCACGCGACATGCGACGCCAGTTCGCTGGTTTCTCACCGGGTGCGACTCGGATCCGAGCATCAGAGAGCGAGCTTCCACATCGGGCAGATGACAAATTCGCTGCCTGCTGGCCGTAAACGCGAAGGAATCTGACCGGGAACGCGGCAAAGCTGGCGACGGGTCGGCGATGAGGCCGAGCTCGACAATTTACTCGCCGCTCTGTTGACGGTAGGGATCGAGAAGTTGATCAACGGGAGCGTAGTCGTCGGTCAGCACTTGGGCGTCGCGGATCCACAATCTGAGGTCGTTGCCGGTAGCGGTCGTCCACCCGGTGTTGCGAGTATTCAGAACCCTCTGGAGGGCGTCACGGTCAACCGGTCGATCGGAGGCGAGC
This sequence comes from Mycobacterium sp. ZZG, assembly GCF_054786995.1. NCBI lineage: Bacteria > Bacillati > Actinomycetota > Actinomycetes > Mycobacteriales > Mycobacteriaceae > Mycobacterium > Mycobacterium sp. ZZG. The sequence goes on along the minus strand of NZ_JBTBFV010000109.1, from coordinate 3,823 downwards.
ACGACCAGGTTGCCGCCGTCGGGTGTCGTCGCGGAATCGACGCCGACGTCGCCGGCCTCGGCGGTGACTATGACGTGCTTGAAAACCTGTGCGAGTGTTGCGACTTCGGCACGTGCAAACGCCAGCTCTCCGTAGTCGATGAGATTCGCAATGTACACACCGTCCTCGTTGAGGACTCGGCGTATGTCTGTCAGCGCTTCTGCAGTCGTCAGGTGCCAAGGCACGCTCACGCCGCCGAAAGCGTCGCCGACGATCAGATCACGGCTGTCGTCGTCGAGCCGCGCAAGGCCCAGTCTTCCGTCCTCGACGCGCACCTCAAGCCCGGCCTCGGAAGCTGATCCGAGTTGGTCTCGGTCTATGCGCACCACGCCGCCGTCGATTTCGGACACCACGTTATGGGTTCCTGGCCGAGTAGCAGCGAGGTATCGCGGGAAGGTGAGGCCGCCTCCACCAAGGTGGTAGGCCTCCAGCGTCTTTTCGGTCGGGAAGGATGCGTCGACGGCTGAAGCAAAGGCGCGCACGTACTTGAACTGCAGGACGGCCGAATCTTGGAGGTCTATGTACGAGTGGCGCGCGCCGTCGAGCATGAGGGTGCGGCCGCTGTTCCGCTCGGGGTCGGCGATGACGCGGGCGCAATGGTACTTGGTTTCCACGTCGCAACCGCCGGGTGCAATGTAGCCAGCCAGACCCGCGCCGACGGTTAGGAGCGTAAGTACGGCGGCGCTGACAGTGTTTCGCCGGCGCATGCGCCACTCCACAACGATGCCGCCGAGCACCAACATCGATCCAAGGCCGATGAGTATCACGCTGACTGGTGCCCGCGACACGAAGACAAATCCGGTAAGCACAGTGCCGGCGATGGCACCGACGGTGCCTACGCCAGACAGCTGACCGACAACGGTGCCCGTCTGGGCGAGCGTGATCAGGCGCATCTTGGTCACCATCGGTGTCACCGCCGATAGCAACGCCCCGGGTGCCAGAATCGTGAGCGCCGCAACTATCAACAGCGTCCCCGGCGCCCACTCGGCCGCCGTGCGGACTGCGGAAGGCGTGAACGCCACGACCACGCCCGATATCCCCAGCGATAACCCCAACCAGCGACGCGGATCATCGCGGTCGGCAAGGCGGCCGCCCGCCCAGGAACCAAGGGCAATTGCGGCCAAGGCGATTCCGATGACCAGGGTGCTTGTTTCCAAAGTCAGCCCGAGGTAGGGCGCCAGCAACCGCAGCGCGGTGATCTCCACCACCAGCACCGCCGCCGAAGAGGTGAACACAAGGACCGCGGCGGTGCGCGCTCCGACCCCGGGCAGCGATTGAGATGAAGGATGGTTGTCGGGAACTGGCGGGGGACCGGTCACAGTCTCAATCCTGGCAGCACAACCCTCTGTCTCCGACTACCTACTGAAAAACGGGTTGTAATCGTATCAGTAATAGCGTGCGCGCCGCGGAGACGGAAACAGTGCAGCAGGCATCGACGGGTGCGGAAACAGCGCCGACGTCGACACGTTATGCCGCAGACGTTCTTGACTGCCGCCGACGTCAAGCCCGGCAGCTATCGGGTCCGAGTGGCTCGAATCAATTGGCGCATAACAAGAGTCGGCGAGTTTGTGGACGTACACCACCGTGGCCAGGGACACCGCTCCGAACTTTTCTTGGCCAAAATTAGTAGACGTATGCGCGTTCGCTAGGCATGCCGGGCCGCGGCGCCTTGGAACCGTTGAAGAGGACTGGGCGACAAAGCGCGGGACGCTTGGGCGTGGGGGAGAGCTGTCGTGGTAGAAATCTTTACGGAGATACACCGTAGATTGCTCAGTTACAGGACTCTACGGAGCGAAAGGAACTGCCGGCATGAATCCAATGACTCGAATACTGCTGACTTTCTTTGTGGTCATCACTATCGCGATCGGCGCCGGTGTGTACTTTTCGAGCCGAGATGGTGGATCCGCAGGATCAGGCGGAACACAGGCTAACGGCGAAGCCCAGGTAGTCCGCGAGAACAGTCACCGACTCAGTTCCGCGCCCGATAGCGATGTGACTTTTGTCGAATTTCTCGATTTCGAGTGCGAAGGTTGCCGCGCGGCGTTTCCCACCGTTGAGCAGCTGCGCGCCCAGTACGGCCAGCAAGTCACCTTCGTCGCCCGCTATTTCCCGATGCCTGGTCACTTCAACGGAGAACGGGCGGCACGTGCGGTAGAAGCAGCGGCTCAGCAAGGCCAGTTCGAACCGATGTACAAGAAGATGTTCGAGACGCAGGATCAGTGGGGCGAGAAGCAGGTACCGGCAGACGAGGTGTTCCGCGGGTACGCCACCGAGCTGGGTCTCGATGTAGCCGCGTGGGACGAGGCGTACAACGCCCCGGCCACACTTGCCCGAATCAAAGAGGATGTCGCCGACGGCACCGCCCTCGGCGTGCAGGGCACGCCCACATTCTTCGTCAACGGGAAGCAGCTGGAGATCAAGACATACGCAGACCTGGGCGCTGCGATCAAAAATGCCCTCAGCGAGTAGTCAGCGCCAGGCGGGCCCCCGCCACAGTTCGGCGCGCAGCGAACCGATGACTGTGGAATGGCCTGCGCCGACCTGCCCGCACGGCACAACCCCGCGGCTGCAACGAACGATTTTCCTAACCACCTGACCGGTCATTAGCCCGGTCGCGAGACCACCCGCATGCCGTTCAACCGGCACAGCGGAATAGAGCTGCAGCCCCAGTGAGCGCCGGCCCGCTTGCCCTCGGCCGAGGCCTTCCCTGCGTCTACCCGTAGACGGCACTTAGCGAGAGGGCTGCACAGTCGTCAAGATCAGCCTTGATGGTTCTGTACCGCCGCCACCAAGGCCGGATTAAGCGTTACAGTATGTGGCTGGTCTTTCGGCGCTCCCCAACCAGCCGCGACGCAATCGCACCGAACACCAGGCCGATTGTCGTGTAAATGACAACCTGGGTGCCGAGCGCGTAGAGCCGGAAGTAGTAGAGGACATCGGCGGGAAAGCCCTCATAGACGATGGCGCCTGCAGCGTCGCGCAGCGGGGCCGGTGTTTCGTTGATGGTTGGCAGCACGAGCATTACGAGTGCGATCGTCGCTGCGTAGGCGCCAGCGGCGGCCAGCCTCCCGTTGAAGGCCCCCAACTTGGCCGCCCATCGGCGAGCCAGTACCACCGCGCCGATCAGGAGCGCTGCCGACAGCACCACCATCAACACATACAGCAGTGTGCGCTCACGGACGGTCTGGTCGAGACTCAGCGCTGGCGGGTTGGCGGGATATTTTAGGTTGGGTACGACGTACAAGCTCAACAGCATGCCGCCCGCGATGTAAAGCGACAGCAGTCGTGCCGACACATCACCGACGCGACCATAGGCTACGGCGAACACCACCGCGAACAAGGCGCCGATGGCGACGCTAAACGCGAGCAGGCCGAGACCCATGCCGAGGTTCATCTGCACTGTGCGGGTGAACAGGTCGACGTTCTCTGCGTGGCCGGCGTGTCCCCCCGGCGAATCCATGGCCTCCCGGGCGGCCCGCACGCCATCTTCGTACTCGATTGCGCGCACAGTCTGGGGCGCAGCGAATATCCGCGCGAACCCGAAAGCCAGTACGCCTGCGGCGGCGCCAGCCAACAGGCCGCGCCAGATGATTTGCTTCTCCATCTTGTTAGTCCCTTTCGGTTTCGGCATAACAAGGAAACATCAGCAGAGTGGTCGGGCCTTGCCCCCATGTAGTGGACACGGGATTTGTGGTTACGCCGCTTCTGGCAGCGTAGCGGTTTCGTGGTTGCGTTCGTAGGTTGCGGGACTGGAATAGGCGCAGCGGGAGTGCCGTCGCCTCAG
>NZ_JBTBFV010000108.1:0-6363 GCF_054786995.1 Mycobacterium sp. ZZG | reverse complement strand
GGATCGTCGCCGCGCCCACCCCTCCAACTCGGCCCGCTCGTCAGTGGTCAAGACAATCTTCGCGGCATGAGGTGTCGGCACAACCCAGTCTAACAACTAGATCGCAATTAATGACTCAGGACACTAGAGGTGGGCCAGCCGGGGAGCCGAACCGCGCGCCCGCAGGCCGGCGCCCGCTCGCCGCGTGAGCTCCCTTGAGCTGCCGAGCAATCCGTCGAGCACCAGGGCACGCTTCACGTGCAGTTGCAGGTCGTGTTCTTCGGTGAAGCCGATACCTCCGAGCACCTGCTGGCAGTTTCTGGCAGCCGTCAGCGCAGCCTTTCCGGCGGCGGCCTTGGCCAGCAGCGCCGTCAGATCGGGGTTGTCGGCCCCGGGAAGGCGCAGTGTCGCCTCGGCCCCCTCGATGGCCACCAACGTCTCGGCGAGGCGGTGCCGGACGGCCTGGAACGACGCGATGGGCCTGCCGAACTGCACCCGGTCCAGCGCATGCTGCCGGGCCAGGCTCAACATCGTTCTGGCCGAACCGACCAGCCACCAGCCGACCGCCACCCGCGCCTCGGCCACCCGGATCGGATAGCCCTCCTCCTCACGGCGCAGCGGTAGGCCACCGAGGGTGGGTTCGAGGCTGTCCGCGCTGATTCGGTCCCACACCACCCATGTATTGCCGGCATACGGCAACGGAAGCTCGACGGTGTCGCCGATCGCGTTGCCGGTGGCGTGCAGCACCACGTCGACGAGAACCGAGGCGTGCGAGCCGGTTTCGCCCAACAGCCGGAACACCAGCGGGACGGCTTGCTCGGCCGCCTCGGACAGCATTTCGGCCCAGCCCATGTCGGCCAGTGCCGCATCGAGATCCGGGCCGGACTTCGCCAACATGGTCTTGCGCAGGGAGACCTCGAGCATGTCGAGTGAGCCCTCGTCCATCTGGGGTGCCATCCTCACTCCTTCCCGAGATCCAGCAACCGGCGCGCGATGATGTTGCGCTGTACCTCGGCGGTACCGCCGTAGATGGTCGCCGCACGTGAATACAGGTACTTCGTGCGCCATTCGGTGTCCTCGAGTTCGACGGCGCCCGGCAGCAGATCGCGTGCGGTGTCGTAGAGCCGCTGCTCGGCCCCGGCGAGCAGCACCTTGTCGATGGAGGTGTCGGGACCGAGTTTGAGTCCGTCGGCCAGCCGGTGCTGGGTGGCCCGCGACCGGCACCGCAACGTGTGCAACGCCAGATAGGCCTCGCCCATGTCCTGGTCGACGCCCTGACCCTGCCTCTTCACCTCCTCGACGAGCGCGTCGAACCGTGAGTACAGGTACGCGATGCGCTGCCAGAAACACGTCGAGCGTTCATAAGGCAGCAGATCCATCGCCAGCTGCCAGCCGTCACCGGGCCTGCCCAGCATGCGCCCGCCATCCACCACGACGTCGTCGAAGTACACCTCGCAGAACTCGTCGACACCGTGCATCGTGCGCAGCGGCCGCACGGAGATGCCCGGAGTGTCGACGTCGACGAAGAACGCGGTGATGGCCTGGTGATCGGGAGTGTCCGCGTCGCCGGTGCGGGTGAGCAGAATGCACCGGTGCGAGTACTGGGCGAAACTCGTCCACACCTTCTGGCCGTTGATGACCCACGTATCGCCCTGCTGCACCGCGCGCGTGGTCAGCGACGCCAGGTCGCTGCCCGAGCCGGGCTCTGAAAAGCCCTGGCACCACTGCTCTTCGCCGCTGAGTAGCTTGGGCACCATCTCGGCAGCCAGTTCCTCGGGCGCGTAGTCGATCATGGTCGGTGCCAGCACCTCGAGCATCGAGTACGGTCCCGGCTCGGCCAGCCGCCGGCCCACCACCTCCTCGCCGACGATGGCCCGCAGCAGCGCCGGACCGCCGAGGCCGCCGGCCTGCTCGGGCCAGCCGAAGCGGCTCCAGCCGGCGTCGTACAGCGCGCGCTGCACCCGGGCGAACTGACGGATGTGCCCCTGCAGGGAGTGATCTTCGGTCGCGGGGGTCATATCGTTCTCGTCCAGCCAGGCCGTCAACTGCGACCGGAATTCGGACGGGCTCGAGATGTCGGCGGAGACGGTCATCCGGCTTCGGGCCTCCCGATCGCGTGCGGGCGCCCGGAGTCGTGCTCCCCGGAGCGCCGGATGAACGTCATGGCACGGGTTTTCAGCCGCCAGCCGCCTTCGGTGCGGACGTAGGTGTCGTTGTAATAGCCGATCCGCATGTCGTGCTTGGAGTGCTCGATGAAGCACAGCGGCTGGGTGCCGGTCGCCTTGTCCGGATCGTCGCCGTCGAGGTTGACCAGGGAGGTGCCGGTCATGAACAGGCCCTTGGGCGCGGCGTCCACCAACTCGGGGAAGCGGGCCAGCGTGTAGGTCGAGCCAAACGCGCTGTAGGTGCCATCCGGTGTGAACACCGACATCAGTCCGTCGATGTCACCCTGGGTGATGGTGACCGCGTATTTCGCAAGGAGCTGCTGGATCTCGACGAGATCCTCAGTGCGGTTGCTCATGTCGGTAGACCTTACCGCCCTTCATTACAAAGTTGACGTTGCGTGTAACGCCGATGTCGTCCAGTGGGTTGCCCGGTACCGCGACGATGTCGGCAAGGTATCCCTCGGCGAGGCGGCCGAGCGAGTCGGACTTGTTGATCAGGTCCGCGGCCACCACGGTCGCTGCCTTCAACACCGCCGCCGGTGGCATGCCCCAGTCGACGAGGGTGACGAGCTCGTCGGCGTTCTTGCCGTGGGGAATCGCTGGTGCGTCGGTGCCGACGGCGATCTTCACCCCCGCCTCGTAGGCGGCCTTGATCGACGTCCGCGCCTTCGGGAACATCTCCGCGGCCTTGGCCTGCAGTTCCGGCGGTGCCTTCGAGACGTCCATGTATTCGGCCAGTCGGCGCGTGCTCACCAGGAAGCGGTCGTTGTCGACCAGCATCTGGATGGCCTCGTCGTCCATCAGGAAGCCGTGCTCGATGCAGTCGATGCCGCACTCGACGGCATGCTTGACCGCCTCCGCGCCATGGGTGTGGGCCGCGACCCGCAACCCGCGGCGGTGTGCCTCGTCCACGATGACGCGCAGTTCCTCGTCCGAATAGTGTTGTGCGCCGGCCTCTCCGGTCAGTGACATGACACCGCCTGAACAGCACACCTTGATCAGCTGCGCACCGTGCTTGATCTGGTAGCGCACCGCCTTGCGGATCTCGTCGACCCCGTTGGCGATGCCCTCCTCGATGGTCAACTCGAGCACGCCGGGCATGAACGCCGCGAACATCGTCGGGTCGAGGTGGCCGCCGGTCGGGGTGATGGCGTGACCGGCCGGGATGACGCGCGGGCCTTCGATCCAGCCGGCGTCGATCGCCTTACCGAGGGCGACGTCGAGCAGGTATCCGCCGGTCTTGACGAACAGCCCGAGGTTGCGGACGGTGGTGAACCCGGCACGCAGCGTGCGGCGGGCGTTTCCCACCGCACGCAGCACCCGGGTCGGGGGATCGTCCTGCACCTGAGACAGGCCCGGGTTCTCTCCGCGCCCGCCCATCAGGAGGTTGACCTCCATGTCCATCAAACCGGGCAGCAGGATCGAGTCACCCAGATCGATCTCGGTTGAACCTTCCGGTGTATCACCGCCGAGGCCGACTATCCGTCCGTCGGCGACATGGATGACGCCCGGCCGGACGATCTCGCCGGCGTCGACGTCGACGTAACCCGCGGCTCTGAGAGTGGTCGATGAGCCGCTTGCGCGAAGAGCATCGGACTCTGGGGGTGGTGGGGGCACGCCTAGACCACCGGCTCCTTGACCAGCTTGATGTAGGCCGCGCCGCTGTCGAGCACGCGCGGCTGCTTCCACACCTCGATCGGAAAGCTGACCATCACGATCGACTGTCCCAGGTGCACCAGCGCTTTGGCGTCGTCGGGCATCGAGGCGAGCGGGAAGCGGGCGTCCACGTACACCATGATGTCTTCGAGCCGTGCCATGCCGGCGTCGTAGAGCTCCTGCATCTCCTCCATCGTGGAATTCAACCGCTTCTGGTAGCGCTCCTCTTCGGTGGGCAGGCACCAGTCCGAGAACCGTTCCAGATCGGCGAACTCTTCCGGCAGCTTAGGCATGTGCGGACTCCTTCTCGCTTGCGGAGGCGTGTTCGCCGTTCGAGGACCCGTGCCCGTTGGCCAGAGACGCCTTGTACCGGTCGACGTACTTGTGGGCGGTGTGGTGTAGGTGGCGTAGCAGGATCTCCTGATCGCACAGCGGGAAATCGAGCACGGCACGGGTGCCGATCTGCGTCTGCGTCGCTTCGAGGGTGTTCGCGTCCTGGAACGCGTACTCCTTGAACGTCACCGCGGCCAACTCCTGAGAGAGCCGCTCGCGCAGGTTCTTCGGCGGTACGAAGTACAGGTCGGCCTCGAAGATGTGGGTGTCCACGCCGGTGGGCCAGTAGTTGTAGGTCAGGTACCAGCCCGGCACCCAGAACAGCAGCGTGAAGTTCGGGAAGAACTCGAACGAGTCCTGGCCCCAGGTCTTGTGGCGGCCAGGGTTGATCGCCGGCGGCAGCTCGTCGGGCAGGATGCCCTTGATGTCCGGTCGATCCCACGGGCCGAACAGGCCGCTGTGCAGGATCCGCTCGATCGGCTTGACCATCTTCAGGTCCTTCGGCGGACTCATTCCGCCCCAGGACGAGATCATCGAGTGATCGCCCTTGATGTCGTAGTGCAGCGCCTCGAAGCCGAACTTGGCCAGCTTCTCGGCCTCCTCCTTCTCCGCCTGCTTCATGTGCAGGATCGGAGCGTGGTAGAACTCCACGAACGCGTCGATGAACAGCTTCCAGTTCGACTTGATCTCCGAACGGTAGCTGTAGTGCTCGGTCATCTCGTGGAACGGGTAGCCCTTGAGGCCCTGGCCGAACTCGCCCAGATACTCCTCAAGCGAGACGGCGTTGTCGTCGAAGTTGACGAAGATGAAGCCTTCCCACACCTCGCAGCGCACCGGCTTGAGCGGATAGTCGGCCTTGTCGAGGTCGAAGAACTCCTGCTCCTGCTGCACGAACGTCAGGTTGCCCTGGAGGTCGTAGCGCCAGGCGTGGTATTTGCAGACGAACTGGCGGCAGGTGCCGGACGTCTCCTCGCCGGGATAGTCATTCCACACCAGCTTGTTGCCCCGGTGGCGGCACAGGTTGTAGAACGCGCGGATCTGTTCGCCGTCGTTGACGATGATGATCGACACACCTGGGCCGACCGATGGCAGCTCACGGGTGATGTAGCGACCCTTCTTGGGGACGAGTTCGATGCGCCCCATCTGCAGCCATGTCTTGCGGAAGATGGCCTGCTGCTCCAGCTTCCAGTGCTCGGGGTCGATCGAGTCCTCGTAGTTGACCGGTGCTGTGCCGAGTTCGGGCCAGTTCTCGGTCCAGCTGCCGACGTCGGGCTTCTTGAAAAATGCCACGGTGGCTACCTTTCTGCTTCGATGTTGGAGTCTGGCTCTACGCCAAAGGTGTTGATAGCCATGGCCAATGAGCCATAGCAGCCGATCGTGAAGACGAGGTCCATCAGTTGGCGCTCGTCAAGACGGGCGGACAGGACTGTCCAGGTGGAATCGGAGACGACGGAGTCGTGGTGCAGTTCGTCGACGGCGGCCAGCACGGCGCGGTCGAGCTCATCTGAGAGCTCACCACGGGCGACGCCGTCGATGACGTCGTCGGACAATCCGGCCTCCCGCCCCATGTTGAGGTGGTGGCGCCACTCGTACTCGCATTTCGTCAGGTGCGCGACGCGCAAGACCGCGAGTTCGCGGATGCGCGCCGGCAAGCTGGAGCCGTACAGCAGATGAAAATTGAAACGCAGGAACGCTCTAGTGAGCTTCGGGTGGCGCACCAGGGTCGCGACGAGGTTTCCGGTCGCTTCGGGGTTGCGCCGCTCGGCCGGCATCAGGCCCGACAGCGCGTTGTCGACGGCCTCGTCCCAATGGTCTGCGGGCAGTGGGGCCACTCTCACTGCCGGCCTCCTCTCACTCATGAGAATCAGGTTCTCATATTTCGCCAATAGATTTCCACTTTTCCCGTGCGTCGTCAACGCAGCAGGTCGGACGCGCCGGGCGGCGGACGCGGCGGGCGTCCCGGTTGGGGGGATCTGCCAGCGCGAATGTCGCTATTGAACGTTGATTCTCGCTCCTGGAGAAGCTAGTTTCCTTGGAAGGAGAACATAAGGCCGAGACCGCATGTCCCGGGGTGGGAGCCCAGGGGCGGAAGGAGAGCCACCGTGAACAAGGACGACATGATTTTGATCAGCGTGGATGATCACATCGTCGAGCCGCCGGACATGTTCAAGAATCATCTGCCGCGCAGGTATTTGGATGAGGCGCCGCGGTTGGTGCACAACCCGGATGG
>NZ_JBTBFV010000107.1:0-6832 GCF_054786995.1 Mycobacterium sp. ZZG | reverse complement strand
ATTCCGACGAGCAAAGGACCCAGGAGCACCGGCGAGACGCAACGCCGGAACCCCAGGCCGCCCACGTCAGAACCGCCCACCCACGCCACGAAAAGACCTCAACTACCCGCCACGTGAAAGATCGAGGCTAGAGGGCGTCGTGCGCTCAAGCTGACCGGCACGGCTGCCGATGTTGCACGTAGTTTGCACGCGATAGGCAAAAACATAGTCTGACCTGGTGCCCCCGGCAGGATTCGAACCTGCGGCCTTCTGCTCCGGAGGCAGATCCGACCCATGCATCCGGGTCCGCCGGGGTCCGCACCCGTCCCCCTATCCGCTCTGAAACGGGCCAACTACCTGCGGGAATGGGGTGTGTGCGTCCGCCGCGGTCCATGCCCGTTCGCACAGAAGTTTCGGATGAGTTGTGACAACGTCGTGACACCGACGAGCCACGCGGCCAACCACCACCGGCAGCAGCGCATTCCGCGCCATAAGACTTCAACGGCCTACTGCACGCCGAGGGTTGCGCTCTCCGGCGTTACCGCAGGTGGACGCTCGGCTGGTCGCGCCGCGATGTCGTTCGACGCCTGCACCGCGCCGGACGTCGCGCCGGCCGGCATTGCTCAGGCGATGCGGGACCGCGACGGGATCTCGAAACTGAGGTCGGTCGCGGCGGGGTGTCGCACATGCTCGAACTGGGCGCCCCCACGCCGACGACTGCCGTGCTCGACGAACTGCTCGACGAGCGGAACTACTTACGTCGATCTGAAAACGCGGCGCCCGCTACCGCCGGTCCGCCGCCCGCTGCAATGCGGCCAAGATCGCCCCGCGCGTCGGAACGTCTAAACGGCAGCACTCACCGGTCGGCGGTTGATCGGGACGCATTACGTCGGCACCATCAACGAGTACGGACGGGGAGGGAAACGCGCCGACACGCTCCACCGCCGATGCGGTCATCCCCATGGCTTCAAGACACTCAGCTAGCAAGGCGCGGGATGCAGCCGCGTTCGGACAGCCCGGACTGCTCAGATGCTCAATGTGCATTGCTCGCCAGACCTTCTGGTCCTCGCCGGCGTTAGCAGCAGTGCTCGCCGCGCCACGCTTCGCGTCCTTCCTTCAACGCGACGGCGGCGATGACGAGCGCAACGATCGGATCGGCCCACGACCACCCGAACAGGGCGTTGAGCACAAGGCCGACGAGCAAGACGCCAGATAGGTACGTGCACAGCAGTGTCTGCTTGGAGTCCGCTACGGCACTCGCGGAACCCAGTTCGCGGCCCGCTCGGCGCTGGGCATAGGACAGGAACGGCATGACGGCGAGCGAGACGGCGGCGAGCACGATGCCTACGGTCGACGGTGCCGCTTCGGTCGCGCCGAATAGTGCTCGTACCGACTCGAAGGTGACGTAGGTCGCGAGCGCGAAGAACGAGACGGCGATGATCCGCAAAGCGGTGCGCTCGCGTTGCTCAGGATTTCGGCCTGCGAACTGCCAGGCGACGGCGGTGGCTGAGGCGACTTCGATGAGCGAGTCGAGTCCGAACCCGATTAGGGCCGCGGAAGACGCGATCGTGCCGGCGCTGATCGCCACCGCAGCTTCGATCAAGTTATAGGTGATGGTCGCCAGTACGAATAGCCTGACCCGACGGGTGAGCACTGCTCGACGCTCGGGCGACAGCGTGGTCTCGGGCGCGCTGCAACAGGCATCGGCGCAGCCCGTCGAACTGATCAGCAGGGGTCTCGGATCATCCGCGGCGGAGTCGGTCATCGCAGTTGTTCCTCAGCAGCAGTCGTCGGCGGGCGAAGCGGGGCAGGCGGTCGGGTCGGTCACCAGGACGAGTTCGAGCAGGTCGCCAAGCGCGTGCGCGAGACGAGCGTCCGCCAACTCGTAACGTGTGCGCCGGCCCTCGGGTGCAGCCACTACTAAGCCGCAGCCACGCAGACACGCCAGGTGGTTCGAGACGTTCTGCCGAGTCGCACCGAGAACATCGGCGAGTTCAGCCGGGTAGCCCGGTCCCTCGCGCAACGCCAGGAGCAAACGCGCCCGGACCGGATCGGATAAGGCGTGCCCGAACCGGGCTAAAACGTCACCGTGAAGAACCGTCTGCACTCCGCCATAGTACAGCGATCAGTGTATAGACGGGAATCCCGACGTCGAGTCGTCGCCTGAACCGCCGCTCGGCCTTATTACGTCGCTGCGCCGCTTTGACGCGCTCGGGTCCTACAGTCGATCAGGGGGATTGCTTAGTCGATCGACTTGTAGGGGGGACGTCATCAGTCCGAACGCGCGGCCGTGGTCCTACTGGACACGGAACAAATTGGAGATCTTGAGCGGCTATCTGCCGGCGTTTACGAAGGCGGTCAGCGGCAAGTCGCCTGAGTGCATCTATCTCGACCTGATGGCAGGCCAACCCAAGAACGTCGAGCGGTACACCGGCACCGAGTTCGACGGTTCACCGGTCGTCGCGATGAGCGCGCAGCCTCCGTTCAGCCGACTGCGCTTCGGTGAACTCAATCCTGCCCGCGCCCGCGCGCTGGACACGCATCTGCGAGAGAAGTTCCCCGGCGATACCCGCTACGAGGTCGTGGAAGGCGACTGCAACGCCACGATCGACGGCATCTTGGCCGGCCTCTCTGACGTCGCGTGGGCGCCGACGTTCGCGTTCGTCGACCAGCAAGCCGCCGAAGTGCACTGGGAGACCATCCGCAAACTCGCTGCGTTCCGCCGAGACCGCAGGCACGGACGCAAAGCTGAAATCTGGATACTGATGTCGCCCACGATGATTCTCAAAGGCGTCCGAGGGACGAACAACGAGGCTTTCCAGGAGCGGGTTGACCGCCTGTACGGGGGCGGCGAGTGGCGCCAGATCCAGCGGGCATTCGACCAGCGCAAGATCGTGGCGAGCGACTACCGCCGGCAGATGGTCAACCTGATGCGGTGGAAGTTGCAGCGCGAACTCGGTTACGCCATCACGCACCGGATCCCCATGCAGATGCACAACAAGCTGGAAATCTACGACATGGTGTTCGCCACGGACCATGACGTCGGCGACCGCATCATGCGGCACCTGTACAACCAGGCCGCGCTACGCGAGCCCGAAATGATGCGGCAGGCAAAGGAAGCCAAGACGGGTCAGTTCTCACTGTTCGAAGACGACGCCGGTGTCGACGATGCGAAGGCCGGCGAGTGGTTGTGGCGCCCGGAACCGTGCTGGGATCCGACGGGCGCCGAGTGGTGGGGCTACGAGGACTACCTCGACGAGAACCGCTAGACCGCGGCCGGCATCTCGTCCCAGCGCCGGCCGTCGAGTTCCCGCCCTTCGGCCTTCGGCGTGCGGCCACCCCACTGCTTGAAGAAGAACGCGACGCCGGCGTCCTGGCATACGTCCCGGATGCCGCGCACCCACTCGCCGTCAACCGGACGATGGTTCGCCCCGGACTCGCCGCCGGCGATGACCCAGTGGATGCCGTCGAGGTTGAGCCCTTCGAGCGGTCCTATCAGTGGCTCACACGACAGGAAGCGCACGGCTGCGGGTACGTCGCGCAGATGGTCCACCCGCGGCAGCGCGTCCGCGTTCTCTACGGACACACCCATCCACAGATTGCTTGGCCAGTCGAGACTTTCGCCGAGTCGGCGCAGCCGCAAGCTGCGCTTGGTGAGCACCTGGTACGTGTGCTGAGGCGTATCGCGGCAGACGTCGAACACGTCGCGGATGAAGCTGACCGGCACGCGGGCGTGGAACAGATCGGACATAGAGTTCACGAAGACGACGCGCGGCTGGCGCCAGCGGCGCGGTTCGTCGAGTGCCTGCGGATGGACGGTCACGCCGAAGCCCGGTCCTGATGTGCGCGGGTCACCGTCGTTCTGGTACTTCGCGGATCCCATGGCCTTCAACCGTTTTGCCAACGTCATGGCGTAGCAGTGGTCGCAGCCGGCGGAAACGCGATCGCAGCCGGTGACGGGGTTCCAGGTGGCCTCTGTCCATTCAATCGCCGATCGGTCAGCCATGCGCCCACCCTCACAAGTCCGTTGCGCTCACCCTAGGTCACTCCGATTGGTCATCACGTCAGGACCGCCAACCGTGCTGTTGCAGATCGCCGCAACGCTATTCGATCGCACAAGTTATCGGCCGGGTCCGACACCCGGCCGCGGCGAGCACAGCGGCGCACCGTCATCCCTGGGCAGCCCTTCCGCTGCGGCACGCGCCGCGAGGTAAGTCCGCATGGCCGGCCCTGTCTGGATCCGAACGCGCAGCATCCGCATGTATCCGCGAAGCCACAGGTTCGGCAGGACCAATGACTCGCCGCCGGCGTACGGGTTGCGGTCGCCAGGGTCGGCGACCGAGCCCGAGTACAGCGCGAACATGTATTCGGCGCGCTTGCTCACTCGTCGATCATGCAGGCACGCGCGCCCGGAACGTCGGACCCACGCCGACGGCGACCACCAGGACGCGACGACGACCCGACCGGCCAGCACTCAGATCATCGACTCGTCCCAAGGTTCTGGCGGCATGTTTTTGATCGCCTCTAGCCAGTCGCCCGATGTGTCTCGCTCAGGGGGAGGCCGGTCGATCTCGACGATCGCCTCCGCAATCTCGCGTGACTGCTTGATCAACGCAGCGAACGCAGGCCCAGCCGTCGTCGGATCGTCGAGCGCTCGGGCAATGCGCGTCTGCAACGCCACCAACAGCTGACGCCGATCGCCCGACCGCGCAGCGGCGGTTACCGACACCGGCGTCACCTTCCGGGGTGCCCGCTTGGGAGGCGTCTTCCGGGCCGCAGGCGTCTTCCCCGGTGCTGGTTTCGCCGGTGTCGCATCGCCGTCCTTCACGGCCCGCAACGTTGGCCGCTGCCTACGCTCGGTCACGGCGTCCTACCTCTCGCTTGCTCCAAAAAAGAAAAACGATTCCGGGGAAATACCTCGCCTATGCCACGAGTGGCGGCTGGGCGCGGGGTGGGGGGTCACCCGCCCTGGCCCTGGGTGCGGTCATGGTTGGTCGTCGCCGTCGGCCGCGGCCAGGTCGAGCAGTCGGCCGGCCTCGGCTACCAGCCAGCGCGTGGTGTTGGCCGTGCGGCCAGCGCTCGCCTCGGCGTCGCCTGGGCGGCGCGATGGCGCTCCCGATGCGCCGGCCGCACGGCTGCTTGGTGGCCGGCCTTGGGCCTCGCAGGCGGCGCGCTGGCGGGGTTCCGGGAAAGCCGCTCGCGCCGGCCTGCAAGGTGTCTCTGTGGGGATCGTTGGTCTACCTCCCGATCGCGGTTCTGCGTGCTTCGGCTTGGACGGCTTCGGCTTGTTCCTGGGCGGCTTCGCGTTGCCGCTCATAGTTGGCGACACGCTCGACGAACCCGCTGATCGTGGCCAGTTCGACTGGGATGCCGTGCTGCGCCAGTAGCCACGGCGTCACTTCGGTTCCCTCGCGGACGGCCTCGTCGCGGATCGACGCGAACTCGAGAAGCCCGATGTCGGGCGTGATGGCCAGCACCCGAGTGTGACTGTTGAACGACGGCCCTGCCGTCTTCACCAGAACACCGAACCCTTGAATGGCGGCAGCCCACAGTTTCACGGCGATCTGGGCGTTGCTCAGGTGCTTCATGCCCTCGACGGTGAGCGTCGCGACCTGTTCGGCGTCGGCCAGGTCGTGGCTGGGCAAGGCTTCGGCGGCGTCGGCTAGGGCCTCGGCGTGCGGCTTCAGAAACTCTGCCCATGAGGCCAGGATGTCGTCGGCGTAGTCCAGGAGCGCGGCGTGGCTGATCTCCTTTCTGCGCTGGTCGGCGTCCATTTCGATGCCGCCGGCGGTGAGGTTCCGGTCGAACATCATCCGCTGCACGGTTGGGTCGGTGTGGACGTCGCGGCCGGCTTCGATCGCGTCGAGGACGGCGGAGTTGAGTTGGCGGGCGGAAGTTTCGCGGAATCGGTCGGCGCCGGCGACGATGGCGCGCGCTTTGTCGAGGTCGGCGACGTATCCGGCGGGTAGTGAAACTCCAAGTGTGTCAGCGGTTTTAGCGACGACGATCAGGGTCGAGCGGAGGGTGATGTCCATGTGGGCTGTGCCTTTCAGGTGGGTTGGTTGGTGCTCGGGGGGGTTTCGGGTGGCCCGCCGTGGGCGTGGCTTAGCAGTTGACGGAGGAAGGCACGGTCGTCCTCGGCGCCGTCGCTGGCTGGACAGGCGGCGGAAAGCCGGCCGAGGGTTTCGGCGAGCCAGTTGTTGGGTGTGGCCGAGAGGCGGCGGAGGAATTGCCGTTCCGCGTCACCGTCGTCGGGCGGGGCAGCATCGGCGCTACCGGCGCGGGCGCGCAGGGCGCTTAGTTCGTCGTCGGTGAGGCTGGCGATTAGCCGGTCTCGTTCTTGGCCGTTCATTGCTTCCCTTCGATGTGTTGACGTAACGCGATTTCGTCGACGAACCAGCTGTTAGCGACCTTCCGACCCCCGAGACGGGGCGCCAGTCGGCGGGCCTGCCTGAGTGACATGTCCAGGCGGGCAGCTGCTTGGCCGAGAGGCACGGTCGGTTGTTCCATCGGCACAGATTTGCTAATGGCGGGTAAGCGGCCGTCCGAATGGCCGTTTGCGGCCATCGCTGCGACGAGTTCGCAGGCCAGGGTCTCGTAGGTTTGTGACGGAAGGCCGGACAGTTTCCGTTGCCTGATGGCGATCAGGACGCATTCGAGGGCCGCTTTCAGTGCTGGCCCGGAGAGGACCACCGCGCCCGCGTCGACACGCATTAGACCGGACTCGCTCACTGGTGCACCATCCTTGTGTCGGTGATCTTGGATGGATTGCCGATGCACCCGAGGTGCCGCTGATCTATCGCCCTGCTCGCTCGACACATTCGATGTCCAGCATGAGTTCTGCGGAGGCCAG
>NZ_JBTBFV010000106.1:0-7629 GCF_054786995.1 Mycobacterium sp. ZZG | reverse complement strand
GAATAGGCCCCTACCGGAGCGCACAGGGAAAAGCTGGGCAGACCAGCGGTTACGTCACGCTCACAAGCCCACCAAACGACAACCAGCCATGGCAGACACATCAATCACTCAAGTCCACGGATCGAGGTTTAGGCGCAAAGATTGCGGAGACACCACGTCAATGACCCGGGTAACCGAACAGGGCGACATCTTCTTCTGTTACCGCCCGAAGGTGGATGCGCAGCACGTGCATGGCCTCGACGACGTGGCGCGGTTCTACGTCATCCTCAAGCCGTCCGACAAACCGAGATTCCGGCGGATGATCGTCGGTCGCAAACGGCTACCCTCCGTCGAGGACCACGAGCGGACCTGGGGCTTCATCGACCTCGTCACAGACACGGCCACCGATCTCGAGGACGAACTTGATCCCTACACCTACGAAACAAAGACCCGCGGCGTGCGGGTGGAACCGGCGGTGCGCCCCGCGGGCGAAGGCGTGTACGCGGTCGTCGACCATGATGGCCATACCCACCTCGCCTATGCGCTCGAGCTGCCCAAGACACCAGGACCGGTCCAGGCTGCGTTCCAGATCCGGCCGCAGGCCAGCCTCGTCATGACCGTACGCAACCCGGACGCACCGCCCCCGCCGGACCGACCGCGCGCCGGCCTGCCGTCGTCGCGGCGTCCGGACTACCCGGACGCCCTGCGGGAGAAATTTGGCGGCCGCCGGTTCACCACGCTGGACCCACCCGACTTTCTCGACTACCCGGGAACCGAGCTCGTTCTGATCGGCGCGAGCCCGGACGTCACCCGCGAGTTGGGGCTGTCGCTGCCCACGAGAAGGGAGAGCCGACGGTCGGCGGACGTGTTCACCGAGCTGGGCATGGAACGCGACCTGCACCCCACGGAGCCATTGCTCACCGGCCAGTGGCGGTAGGCGTGGTCTTCTGCGGGATCAGATGTTGAGCGGCTTGGTCGGGCTAAAAGTCACTGGCATCTGCTCCAGGCCGCTGACGAAGTTGGCCGGGCGCAAGGGCAATTGCGCATCGGAGGCCAACCGCATATCGGGCAATCGCTTGAGCAGCCGCTCCTGCATCAGCGAAAGCTCCAGCCGGGCCAGCTGATTCCCTAAGCAGAAATGCGTGCCGAAGCCGAACGCAAGGTGATTGTTCGGATAGCGGGTGATGTCGAACCGCTCGGGCTCGTCGAACACCTTCTCATCGAAGTTGGCCGACTCGAACAGCAGAATCATCTTCTCGCCCTGCCTGAGTTGCGTGCCGTGGAACTCGGTGTCCGCGGTGACGGTTCGGGCCATGTTCTTCACCGGCGCGGTCCAGCGCAGCATCTCTTCGATGGCGTTGGGCAGCAGCTCCAGGTTCTTGATGAGGCTCTGATGCTGATCGGGATGGCGTAGGAGCGCTCGGGTGCCTCCCGACAGCGTGTGGCGGGTGGTCTCGTCGCCGCCGATCAGAAGCAGCAGCACCTCCGTGACGATCTGATGATCTTCGAGCTTCTGCCCTTCGACCTCGGAGTGGACCAGGACGCTGACGAGGTCGTCGGTCGGCTCCGTCTTGCGTTCGGTGATCATGCCCGTCATGTACTCGCTGTACGCCGCGAACGCGTCCATCGTGACCTGGAACTGCTCGGGATCGGCGGTGCTGCTCAACGCGCCGACCAAGTCGTCGGACCACCGCAGGAACATCTCGCGTTCCTCGGGCCGGACCCCGAGCATGTCGCCGATGACCGCCATCGGAAGCGGGGCCGCGATGTCCCACACGAAGTCACACTCGCCGCGTTCGCACACCGCGTCGATCAAGGTGTCGCAGAGCGAGATTATGGACCCTTCCAGGTCTTTGACACGCTTACGGGTGAAGCCTGCATTGACCAGTTTGCGCCGCAGCAGATGCTGCGGATCGTCCATCTCGATCATCATCTCGACACCCGGCTGGTCGGGGCGGATGCCGCCTGCATTGGAGAACAGTTCGGGGTTGCGCTCGGCCTCGATCACCGCCGCATAGGTGGCGGCGGCGGCCAGCCCGTTGCGGTCGCGAAACACCGGCTCGTTCTCGCGCATCCACCGGTAGACGGGGTGGTAATCGCCGGCGTAGAAGTCGCCGTCGGTCAGGTCGACGTCTGGTCTGGTACGTGTCATGCCCGCCTCCATCGGTTGGTAAGGGAATCTAGACGACGCGTCACTCGGCCGTTCTGCTTTACGCCTGCACCTGAAAGAACCGCGCGACCTACAAGTCGGTCACGGTTGAGATCGGCAACCTGGCCCGCAAGATCGGCCTCGACTGCCGCAGTAGAACTGCGGCCTCACCCAACGGGTACGGCATCGCCGAAGGTCATCTGCACAGTGTCCGCAGAAGTGGACAGCATCGCGCGCTTCGGCAAGCCGAGCAACGCGAGTTCCTTCGCGTAGGGGTGCTCGCCGAATCGAACATCCACACCGCCCGGGCGGTTCCGTACCCCGCCGAGCGTCATCTCGAATTGCGTTTCCCGAGTGATGCCGTCGCGGTGCGAATAACTGCGCTGTATCTGTGTGCGCGGCGTCAGGCGGATCGGCAGACCCGGGTGGAAATCCATGCCGAGCACGAACTGGCCGTCGATGTTCAGGTCGAATCCGAAGTGGCGCCCGTCGCGAATCGTGAAGTCCGCCATCACCTTCGGATAGCCCCATATCTTCTGGCCGGCTTCGAGGGTGAAGGTCTGGTCGACCGGGAGGTGGTGGATGAAGGCGCCCGCCGACTGCAGCGCGCGCACGCCCGTGGCCTCCGAACCGGGCGGGTTGACCATGATGCTGGTGCCGAATTCGTGATACTGGCCCAAGTCGCCGTCGACATAGTGCACCAACATCAGGATCGCGACCGCGCGCCCTGGTCGATACCGGCAGACCCTCAGCCCGCTGTAGTCGATCAGCCTCTGGGCGGCGTCGGCATCCACCGAGTACATCGCGGTGTGCTGAGTCGCCTGCCGGATCTGCACCGGCATCGTGACGATCTGGCCGGCGATCACGTGCTGGGAAGGGCTCACCGAGCCAATCTAGAACGTGTTCCAGACAACGAGCAAGAAGTGTCTACAACAGTCCGGAGAGTTCGCGGATCTGCTCTGCCGACCGCGCGCCGACCACCATCATCGTGACGCCTGCGGCCTCCCACGCCTTCATCTGTTCCTGCACGTAGGTCAAGTCGCCGACGATCGCCGAGTCGTCGACCAGTTCGTCGGGAATGATCTTGGCCGCCTGCTCTTTCCCGTCCTTTTGTCCAGATCGGAAGAGCTTGGTCACGTCGTCGACCACTTCTGCGTAGCCCATCCGGCGATACACGTCGGCGTGGAAGTTGGTGTCCTCGGCGCCCATGCCGCCCATGTAGAGCGCCAGGTGCGGCTTCATCAGCTCCATGATCTCGGCACGGTCATCGGTGACGACGACCTGGGCGGTCGCGCAGATCTCGAAGGTCTCCCGGGTACGGCGCGCACCCGGGCGGGCGAATCCTTCGTCGAGCCATTCGTTGTACATGCCGGCGATGCGCGGCGAGTAGAAGATCGGCAGCCAGCCGTCACAGATCTCGGCGGCCAGCGCGACGTTCTTGGGGCCTTCGGCGCCGAGCATCACCGGGATGTCTGCCCGCAGCGGATGGGTGATCGGCTTGAGGTTCTTGCCGAGGCCGGTGGTGCCCTCGCCGGTCAGCGGCAGCGGGTAGTGCGGCCCGTCGCTGCGCACCGGGGCCTCGCGTGCCCACACCTGACGCAGGATGTCGATGTACTCGCGGGTGCGGGCCAGCGGCTTGGGGAATTTCTGGCCGTACCAGCCCTCGACGACCTGCGGGCCGGACACGCCGAGCCCGAGGATGTGCCGCCCCCCGGACAGATGGTCGAGCGTCAGCGCCGCCATCGCGCACGCGGTCGGGGTCCGCGCCGACAGCTGGATCACCGACGTGCCCAGACGCATCCGGCTGGTCTCACGCCCCCACCACGCCAAGGGGGTGTAGGCGTCCGAACCCCACGCCTCCGCGGTGAACACCGTGTCGAAGCCGACCTCCTCGGCCGTGGCGACAAGCTCGGCATGGTTGGTCGGCGGCTGCGCCCCCCAATAGCCCAACTGAAGTCCCAACTTCACGGCACCCGTCCTTCCGGGCCGCCCGGCCCGCTCCTTGAAACCATTCCTAGAACCTGTTCTACTCGATGCCGTGACCACCAGCCAAAGCAGCCCGGTGCAGATCGATCCGCATGAGCCGCCGCTTTCCGCGCCGCTGAAGCTCGCATTCGACTACACCCGTTCAGTAGGACCGCTCCTCGGTCAGTTCTTCACCGCGCTCCGCGAGCGGCGCATCGTCGGAGTTCGCGGTTCGGACGGCAAGGTGCTCGTCCCGCCCGCCGAGTACGACCCCGTCACCTGGGAGCAATTGACCGAGATCGTACCGGTGGCCAGCGTCGGCACGGTCATTTCGTGGACGTGGCAGCCGGAGCCACTCGAGGGCCAGCCGTTGGACCGCCCGTTCGCGTGGGCACTGATCACTCTCGACGGGGCCGACACCCCGATGCTGCACGCCGTGGCCGCCGACGGTCCCGACGCGATCAGCACCGGGGCGCGGGTGCACGCGCACTGGGTCGACGAGCCCGTCGGCGCGATCACCGACATCGCGTACTTCGCGCTCGGGGACCAGCCGGAGGACGTGCCGCCTCCACCGGAGGGTCTCGACCCGATCACCATGCAAGTGGCGCCGAGCTGGATCGAGATTCAGCACACCGCGTCGCAGCCCGAGAGCGCGTTCCTGCGCGCCCTCGAACAGGGCAAGCTGCTCGGCGCCCGCACCGGCGCCGATGGAAAGGTGTATTTCCCTCCGCGCGAAGCCAATCCAGCCACCGGACAACCTCTGGACGAGTTCGTCGAGTTGCCCGACAAAGGCACCGTCACCACGTTCGCGATCATCAACATCCCGTTCGCCGGGCAGCGCATCAAACCGCCCTACGTGGCGGCGTACGTGCTGCTCGACGGCGCCGACATCCCGGTGCTGCACCTGGTCTCGGACATCGAGGCCGACAAGGTGCGGATGGGCATGCGCGTGCAGGCGGTATGGAAGCCCAAGGACCAGTGGGGCCTGGGCATCGACAACATCGAGTACTTCAAGCCGACAGGCGAACCCGACGCCGACTACGACACCTACAAGCATCACCTCTGAGGACGGACATGACTGAAGTAGCTGTGGTCGGATTCGCCCACGCACCGCACGTGCGCCGCACCGACGGCACCACCAACGGCGTCGAGATGCTGATGCCGTGCTTCGAATCGATCTACGCCGATCTCGGCATCACCAAGGCCGACATCGGTTTCTGGTGCTCGGGCTCCTCCGATTACCTTGCCGGCCGGGCATTTTCGTTCATCTCGGCAATCGACTCGATAGGTGCGGTGCCGCCGATCAACGAGTCGCACGTCGAGATGGACGCCGCGTGGGCGCTCTACGAGGCCTACATCAAGATCCTCACCGGCGAGGTGGAGACCGCACTGGTCTACGGGTTCGGCAAGTCCTCGGCCGGCACCCTGCGCAGGGTTCTGGCACTGCAGACCGACCCCTACACCGTGGCGCCGCTGTGGCCGGATTCGGTGAGCATGGCCGGCCTGCAGGCTCGATTCGGGCTGGATTCCGGCAAGTGGACCGCTGAGCAGATGGCCCAGGTCGCGCTCGAGGCGCAGGCCGCGGCACCGCGGGTGGACGCGCTGGAGCCGGCCGACAGCATCGAGGAGCTACTGGAGCGCCCGTACTTCGCAGATCCGTTGCGCCGCCACGACATCGCGCCGATCACCGACGGCGCGTCGGCAATCGTGCTCGCCGCCGGGGACCGCGCCCGCGAGCTGCGTGAGCGGCCGGCCTGGATCACAGGGATCGAGCACCGCATCGAGACGCCGGTGCTGGGGGCGCGCGACCTGACGACCTCGCCGTCGACGGCAACGTCCGCGCAGGCGGCCACCGGCGGGGACACCTCCTCGATCGAGATCGCCGAGCTGTACGCGCCGTTCAGCCACCAGCAGCTCATCCTCACCGAGGCCATCGGCCTGCCTGACAGCACGAAGATCAACACCTCCGGCGGGGCGCTGGCGGCCAACCCGATGTTCTCGGCGGGCCTGGAGCGCATCGGTTTCGCGGCACGGCACATCTTCGACGGCAATGCCTCGCGGGTGCTGGCCCACGCCACGAGCGGGCCTGCGCTGCAACAGAACCTGGTCGCGGTCTTGGAGGGTAAGTAACGATGAGTAAGAAACTCGCCGCCGTCCTGGGCACCGGCCAGACGAAGTACGTCGCCAAGCGCACCGACGTCTCGATGAACGGCCTGGTCCGCGAGGCGATCGACCGCGCTCTCGACGATGCCGGGGTGACGCTGGCCGACATCGACGCCGTCGTCGTCGGCAAGGCCCCGGACTTCTTCGAGGGCGTCATGATGCCCGAGTTGTTCATGGCCGACGCCACCGGCGCCACCGGCAAGCCGCTGATCCGGGTCCACACCGCGGGCTCGGTGGGCGGGTCGACCGCGGTCGTGGCGGCCAGCCTGGTGCAGTCCGGTAAGTACCGGCGGGTGCTGACGATGGCATGGGAGAAGCAGTCGGAGTCGAACGCCATGTGGGCGTTAAGCATTCCGGTTCCGTTCACCAAGCCGGTGGGCGCGGGTGCGGGCGGCTACTTCGCGCCGCACGTGCGCGCCTACATTCGCCGGTCCGGTGCACCGACGCACATCGGCGCGATGGTGGCGGTCAAGGATCGGCTCAATGCGGTCAAGAACCCGTTGGCGCATCTGCATCAGCCCGACATCACGCTGGAAAAAGTGATGTCCTCGCCGATGTTGTGGGATCCGATCCGCTACGACGAGACGTGCCCATCCTCCGACGGCGCCGCGGCGATGGTGATCGGCGACGAGGCCAGCTCGGACGCCCGGGTGGCCGAGGGCCACCCGGTGGCGTGGATCCATGCGACCGCGCTGCGCACCGAGCCGCTGGCGTACGCCGGGCGGGACCAGGTCAACCCCCAGGCCAGCCGGGACGCGGCGGCTGCGCTGTGGAAGGCGGCCGGGATCACCAGCCCCGTCGACGAGATCGACGTCGCCGAGGTGTACGTGCCGTTCTCCTGGTACGAGCCGATGTGGCTGGAAAGCCTCGGGTTCGCGCCGGAGGGCGAGGGCTGGAAACTCACCGAGGCCGGCGAGACCGCGATCGGCGGACGGATCCCGTTCAACCCGTCGGGTGGCGTGCTGTCGTCCAACCCGATCGGCGCCTCGGGCATGATCCGTTTCGCCGAGTCGGCGATCCAGGTGATGGGCAAGGCCGGCGCGCACCAGGTCGAGGGCGCCCGCAAGGCGCTCGGGCACGCGTACGGCGGTGGCGCGCAGTACTACTCGATGTGGGTGGTCGGCAGCGACAAACCCGACAAACCCGCCTGACCCTCTTGCGCCGAAATCGCATTCCACGCGGTAGATTCCGTGTTCTGACCGCGTGGAATGCGATTTCGGCGACTAGGGCCGGTGCCGCTGGGCGGCTAGGAGTCTGCTGAATTAATCCGGCGTGGTGGCGGGGTTTGTGGCTGGGTTCTCGAGATGATTAATGGATGCAGGGGCATTCTGAGGATCAGCGTGAGCTGTTGGATGCGGAGTCGGTTGCCGGGC
>NZ_JBTBFV010000105.1:0-7771 GCF_054786995.1 Mycobacterium sp. ZZG | reverse complement strand
CCAGTTCGACCGCCGCGACGGCGAAGGGCTCGAACGGATCCGGGGACGGATACGGCGGCGGCGGGGCATACCGGTTCTCGGTGTAGCTCCACAACCGGCCCCGCCGCGACAACGGCACCTGAGCCAGAGTGTCGCTGTCACAGGCCGGGTTGGGGCAGTTGGTTTCCCGTGGCGGGAACACATAGGTCGCGCACACTGTGCACTTACCGCCGATGAGATGGGTGTCGCCGTCGCCATCGGTGGCGAACCACCCAGCAAACGCGGCCTTGGTTCGTGAGTCGACTTTCATGCTTTCGCTTTCGGTCTAGTGAAAATGCCTTCTGCCTTAACTGTCACGACCCCTTCGGAGTTTGTGATGTGGCCGGCAGCAATGGATTTGCTGTCGGCTTCGCTTTCGATCCAGGCTTCGGCCCGGATCCTGCCGAGTCGGGTGGGTGCCACGTAGCGCAGGTTCAGGGTGCCGGTGAAGGCGGGTTTGCCGGGCCGGTGCGCGGTGGCGCCGAGCACGTGGTCGAGGATCAGGGCGCACACGCCGCCGTGGACATGCCCGGGTGGTCCTTCGTAAGGCGACTCGAGCAGCAGATCCGCAGTGGCCGTGCCATTTTCATGGTGTTCGATCTGCAGCGGGAACGCGATCGCGTTGCGTATACCCATCGCGACATTGCCCCAGGTCAGGATTCCACCCTCGGTGGTGGACCGCACTCCGAACGGTTCGGGGTCCAGCCGTGAGCTCAGCACCGCCGTGGCCTGCTCGATCAGCGTGTGCGCCTGCTGCACGTCGGCAACATCGGCCTGGCTGCGGATCGTCACGTCGATGAGCCTGCGCAGTGAGCGCGTCAGCGGACCGTAGAGGTCCTCCAGGCGCCGAGCTTCCTCGCCGCTGATCGGGTAGCTCACTGCCACGACGCCATGTCCAGCGCCGCCAGATGGCTGAACAACATTGAGGCCCCAATGGGATTGCCACCCCCGGGATAGGTGGTGCCGGACACCGCTGCCATGGTGTTGCCGGCGGCATACAGGCCGGGAATGATCGATCCGTCCGCCCCGAGCACCCGGGCATGGGTGTCGGTGCGCAGACCGCCCTTGGTGCCCAGGTCGGACAGCCCGAACGTGGCCGCGTGATACGGCGGGGTGTCGATCGGGATCAGCGGGCACTCGCCCTGGGTGAACACCCGGTCATACGCTTCGGCGCCGCGGCCGAAGTCCTCGTCGACTCCGGCCGCGGCGAGCTTGTTGAACCGCTCGATGGTCGCCTCCAGCTCGCCAGCCGGAACCCCGATGGCCTCGGCGAGCCCGGCGATCGTGTCAGCGGTGTGCCACAACCCGGCAGCGCGGTACTGCGCCTCTTCCACCATCGACACGTTGGTCGCGCCGACAGGCGGGACGGATCCCGCACGATCGTCGTAGATCATCCAGAACGGCAAACACGTTGTGCCCGCGTCGATCTGGCGGATCACCTCGCGGCCGAGACGGTCATAGGGGGCCGACTCGTTGACGAAGCGGCATCCGTCCTGGTTGACGAAGATGCCTCCGGTGAACCACAGCGCGAACGCCGAGCGTCCATCCGGATGCGTCATCCCGGGAGACCACCACGCCTGGTCCATCAGGTCCAGATCGGCGCCGACCGCGATCGCGGCGCGGAGGGCCAGCCCGGTGCTTCCCGGACCGCCCATCGTGTCGTTCGCGCTTCCCGGCACACCGTACTGGTCGCGCATCTGGGCGTTCTGTTCGAAACCGCCGCTGGCCAACAGCACCCCGCGCCGGGTGCCTACCCGCACCGGAGTGCCGTCGTGCTCGATCACCGCACCGACGACGCGGCCGTCCTCGGTGATCAGTTCGGTCAGCGGTGCGTTGCGCCAGCAGGTGACGTTGGGCAACTGCGCCATCGCTGCGAGGAATCTGCCGACGAGCGCGCGTCCGCCGACGAGCAGATCGGGTGCCGGGACGCCGAGTCGCTCGGTGTCCAGCGGTCCGCGCACCAGTCCGGCGTACTCGCCGAGCGCGCTGTCGGGCAGCGGGACCGGGATGGTGTGCCGGTAGCCGTCATTGCGTGCCCCCGGCGCCGAACCGTAGTAATCGGGCCAGGGCAGCACGGTAAAGTCGAAAGCCGGGTCCTGCTCCAGGTATTCGATGAATCCGGCCCCGCCGCGGACGTAGGTGTCCTGCAGGGCGCGCGGCGTACGGTCCCCGACCACGGCGTGGAAGTAGGTCAGTGCATCGTCGAGGGTGTCGTCGGTGCCGGCGCGCAGCAGCACAGGGTTGCACGGGAACCACATCCCGCCGCCTCCCGAATAGGCGGTGGTGCCGCCGAACTTGTCGGTGGCCTCGACCAACAGCACCGACAGCCCTTGGCGCGCGGCGGTGTAGGCGCCCGCGACGCCGCCGCCGGAACCGGCGACGACGACATCGAACTCGACCTCGAACCCCGGGGCAGCCTCAGTCATGGGCACCCCCGAACCTGCCGTAGCCGCCGCGGAAGAACAGCAGAGGGCCGCGCTCGGCGTGGGCCCACAGGCCGGTCACCTCGGCCACCACGATGGAGTGGTCACCGGCGATGTGCTCGGCCTGGACATCAGCCTCGATGCGCGCCAGCGCCCCGTCGAGGGCCGGGGCGCCGTTGCGGCCGGGACGCCAGCCGACCCCGGCGAACTTCTCGTCGCTGCGCGACGCAAACCGCGCGCACACGTCCTGCTGGTCTGCGGCGAGGACGTTCACGCACACCGCGCCCACCTGCCGGATCAGCGGCCAGCTCGTCGACGACAGGGACGGGCAGAACGAGATGTAGGGCGGTTCCAGCGAGACGGAGGTGACCGACTGGCAGGTGAAGCCGATCGCACGCTCCCCGTCATGGGCGGTGATGACGGCGATGCCGGTGCAGAAGTGCCCCAGGACGCGACGCATCTCGGACGTGTGCGGCGGTACCGCACGCCCCGGGTGCGACGCGGTCAACTCGACGGTCATACCCCTCCTCGTGTAGTCGACCAGGTGTCGGATCACTGTCATCCGCTGCGACCGCCGACGCAATGTGCTCTCCCGGTCAGCGGTAGTGACACGACGCGGACTCCCGCGCGTTGCTAGCCTTGGGCGGTGACGGATGACGACAACGCGCCTGGAGGGCTGAGCGTCTCGCCTACCGGCTGGGCGTTGCTCGGGATGCTCTCCGGCGGTGAGGAGCTGTCGGGTTACGACATCAAGAAGTGGATCAACTGGGCGATCCGGTTCTTCTACTCCAGCCCGGCCTACAGCCAGATCTATTCGGAGCTCAAGCGGTTGGAGCGGCTCGGCCTGCTCAGTTCGCGCGTCGACTCCGGCATCCGAAGCCGTCGGATGTACAAAATCACCGAGAGCGGTCTGGCCGCGGTCACCCGCTGGGCCAACGAGGACTCCGTGGAACCGCCCACACTCAAACACAATCCGTTGCTGCGGGTGATGCTCGGGCATCTGCTGAACCCGGGCCGGCTCCGGGAGATCCTCGCCGAGCACGCCGCGTACGCCGAGCAGCTGCAGCAGGCGGCGGCCACCGAGGTGCGCTGGACCGGTGAGCAGCCTGCCTGGGCCTACGCCCGCCTCGCCTTGCGCTGGTCGGAGCAGTACTACGCCGCCGAACGGGACCTGGCCCTGCAGATGATCAAGGAACTCGACGCCGTCGAGGAAACGTTTGGCGAGGGCGGCCCGGAAGGCGTCCAGTTCCCGGTGCGCGAATACTGGTACGAGGTCGAACGCAGGATCGCCGCCGAGGACTCGCCCGACTCCGGCGCCGAGAAATCCGGGGACTGACTCAGACGAGCCGGCCGGCGGCGTGTTGCGCGGCGACGTAGCCGAACACGAAACCCTGCCCGATGGTGGCGCCCGCACCGGGATAGGTCTTGCCGAACGCGTTGGCGGCGGTGTTGCCGATCGCATACAGCCCGTCGATCGGCGAACCGTCCTCGCGGAGCACCCGGGCGCGGGCATCGGCCCGAAGGCCGCCGCAGGTCCCCAGGTCGCTGAGCACGACCTTGACCGCGTAGTACGGGCCCGAATCCAGCGGCCGCAGATTGGGATTGGGATCGATGGTGGGGTCGCCGTAGTAACGGTCGTAAGCGCTGGCCCCGCGCTGGAAGTCGCTGTCCACACCCGCCCGGGCCAGATCGTTGAACCGGATCATCGTCTCGGCGAACACCGTTGGTGGCACGCCGATGCGCTCAGCCAGATCGGCGAGGTCGTCGCTGCGGTGCGCGATACCGGCGTCATACCACGACCGCGGAATCGGCATGCGCGGAAACAGTTCAGCGGCCATGAGATAACTGTTGCGGTACCGCTGGTCGAACACCATCCACATGGTCTCGACCGGGTCGCCTGACTGTTCACGCCGGAGCAGCTCCTGCCCGAACGTCATATAGTCCGTCGCCTCGTTGATGAACCGCCGGCCGTTCTGGTCGACCAGAAGGCAACCCGGCAGGGACCGCTCGGCCAGCATGACGGTCGGGTCACGGTCGGGCAGCGGAGCGAATGCCGGGAACCACCACGCCTGATCCATCAGCGCGGTGCCCGCACCGAGATCCTGGGCCAAGCGGATTCCGTCGCCGGTGTTGCCCTCCGAACCGAGGCTCAGATGCTCGCCCAGCCGTTCGGACTGGAACTTGTGCCGCCAGCTCATCAGATGGTCGAAACCCCCGGCGGCCAGGACGACACCGTGACGGGCGGTGACCTGGACCTCGGTGCCGTCGCGGTCAACCACCGCGCCGGTCACCCGGTCACCGTCGACCAGCAGTTCGGAGATGGGCGAGTCGGTCCACACCGGGATCTGCGCGTCGAGCACACCGGCGAACAGGCCTGCCGCCAGGCCCTGACCCCCGGCGGCGTAGCGGCGTCGCAGCGCCAGGCCGCCGATGCCCTGGAACGCGCGCAGCAGGATGCGCGGCCACGACTTCCGCGGCATCCGGGCCATGAGGTTCAGCCAACGGTAGTCCGCGCCGGTGACCGGCATCGGGAAGTCGGATTCCATCACCCCGGGCCGCAGGCGGGTCAGTGCGGGGCCCAGCACCGCGGTGTCGAACGGCCGGCATTCGCAGGTGCGTCCGACAGCGCTGCCGCCAGGCTTTTCGGGGTGGTAGTCCGAATAGCCATTCGCCCACTGGAACTTCATCGGCGTGGTGCGGCGCAACATGTCGATGGTCGCAGGACCGTGGTCCACGAAGGCGTGTGCCCGGTCGAGCGGAGCGTCGCCGCCGACCAGTGTGCCGACATAGGTGCGGCCGTACTCGACCGTGTCGCCGGAGCCGGCGTCGGTGAGGATCGGGTTGCCGGGCATCCAGAACGCGCCTCCCGAGCGGGCCAGCGATCCACCCACGTACGGCGTCTTCTCCACGATCAACGCCGAAAGCCCGGCTTCTCGTGCCGCCAGGGCGGCGGCCATGCCGGTGCCGGATCCGACGACAAGCAGATCGACGGTGAAGTTCTCCCGAGATGTCACCGGGTGATTCTCGAAGGCGGTGGCCCACGTGTCGCCGGGGTTGCCCGGTCAGTGGAACACCGGACAGCTCACCCGTGAACACCGGTGCTACAACGGAGTTTCGCCAGAAGCAAGCGATCACAGTGAGGATGGCCGGCGATGACTACGTTGCAGCCCGACAGTGCCACAGAGGTCCGGCAGATCGAGGCGCAGGCAGCGCCGACCAGGTATGCGCGCGGTTGGCACTGCCTGGGACTGACGCGGGATCTCGGTGACGGAAAGCCACACCCGGTCAACGGATTTGGCACCAAGCTGGTGGTGTTCCGCGGCGAGGACGGCGCGATCAACGTGCTCGACGCGTACTGCCGGCACATGGGCGGGGACCTGTCCGACGGAGAGGTCAAGGGCAACGAGATCGCGTGCCCGTTCCACGACTGGCGGTGGGGCGGTGACGGACGCTGCAAGCAGATCCCGTACAGCCGCCGCGTGCCCAAGCTCACGCGCACCGCGACGTGGCCGACCATGGAGCAGGACGGCATGCTGTTCGTCTGGAACGACCCGGAGAAGAAGGCTCCGCCTGCCGACGTCACGATTCCCCGTATCGAAGGTGTCGGCACCGACGGGTGGACCGACTGGCATTGGTACTCCACGGTGGTGCACACGAACTGTCGCGAGATCATCGACAACGTCGTCGACATGGCGCACTTCTTCTACATCCACGGGGGGCTGCCCACCGGGTTCAAGAACGTCTTCGAGGGCCATGTCGCCACGCAGTACTACCGCAGTGATGCCCGCCCCGACCTCGGCAGCGGAGAGGGGGCCAAGATCCTCGGCACCACCTCCGTCGCGTCGTACTACGGGCCGTCTTTCATGATCGACGATTTGACCTATCACTATGAGCACGGCGACCAGCGCACCGTGTTGTTGAACTGCCACTACCCGATCGACGCCGAGTCCTTTGTGCTGCAGTACGGCATCACGGTGGAGAAGTCGGACGCGCTGCCGGAGGACTCGGCGACCCAGATGGCCGTCGCGCTGGGCGATTTCGTCAAGATGGGTTTCGAGCAGGACGTCGCGATCTGGCGGCGAAAGGCGCGCATCGACAACCCGCTGCTGTGTGAGGAGGACGGCCCGGTGTATCAGCTGCGCCGATGGTACGAGCAGTTCTACGTCGACGCTGCCGACGTGACCCCGGACATGGTCGACCGCTTCGAATTCGAGATCGACACCACCCGTCCGCGCGAGGCATGGATGAAAGAGGTGGAGGCGAATCTGGCGGCGGGCCGGCTGCCGAGGTTGGTGGGCCTGACCAAATGAGCGTCCGCCCCGACAACCGGCTCGCCGACGCACCGATGCAGCCGGTCGACTGCGAGGCGTGCGGGGCGCGGGTGCTGGTCCGCAAGAGCAGTTGGGAGCAGACCAGCGTGCAGTGGGACGCCGCTTCACTCGCGCTTTGTGACAGGCGTCGAGATGCGATGCGGACTGCTCAGGGTTTCCTGTCAGGATGCCTTGCCCTGCGTGAATCCATCGAATCCGCTGTGCTGCAGGGGAATCTGCGAGTCCTATCTGACACGTAGTGCGTAGCGGAGTAGGCCGTCGATGACGATGGCGCGCGGCTCAGTCTGGGCCCGGCAGTGTCGCCACAAGACCACACCCACACTGTCACCGACGTCTGAGAGATGGCAGCGGGCTGCGCGTGTTATCTCTCAAGACATCGGTGACACTCCTCGTATGCGCCTGGCGATCTCCCGGTGGCCCTACGATGCGCCGCGCGGGGCGTTCTGTCGCCCGAGTCGATAACAATTCCCCCGAGCGCAGTAGCACGTGATTCTGCCCTCCAACACCGTCATCCGCACAGCGAGCTCCATGGGCAGAGTCGACGCGCACGTCGCATCCCAACAAGTCCTGGTCGTCAGCGTCGACGACACAACTATCGCGGCCGAATCTGGACGGCGAGAACCTCATCGGGCGCTGCACCCGGCATCAAATACGTCGGCAACGGACAACTACGCGGCCTACGCCCCAAGACCCGACAACCGTCACCGATGTCCTGATACATCACGCCTGAGATAGGGCAGTGTGCTGCGCGAAACTTGTCGGTGGTCGAATGTATGTTCGAAGTATGTCAGGTGGGGACCTACTCGGCGCGGTGACCGCTTTGCGGGCTGCCTTCGATGAGGTGGCCGGCTGTGACGTCGATTTGTTGACCGGGCCTGATCTTGTTGCGGCCCTGGATGAACTGGAGACGTTGTCGTGCCGATTGCCGGCGGTGGGTCATCGGTTGCTGGCGCGGTTGCAGACTGAGGCGACACCGCAGCAGATGGGTGCGAAATCGTG
>NZ_JBTBFV010000104.1:0-7822 GCF_054786995.1 Mycobacterium sp. ZZG | reverse complement strand
GCTGAACCAGATACCCAGACACGGGCGTCATGAACACTAAAGATAACCATTCCATGACGAAATGCACTGACCCACAGAGGGTGTGTCGCCTACATCAAAGACAAGCCCTCAAGGGGCCGTAGATAACCATCGAAATCCTGAAAGCGGCAACAAGTTTCTTCGTGCGGGAGAGCGACCCGCGACACCACTGATCTGTGCGTTCATCGCCGAGCATCGTGCTCGGTTCGGGGTCGCTTCGATCTGCCGCGTGCTCACCGAGCACGGCTGCCAGATTGCCCCGAGAACCTTCTACGCCTGGCTGACTCGACCCCCATCAGCCCGGACCCTCTGGGACACGGTAATCACCGAGGTGCTGGCCGGCTTCTACGAGCCCGACGAGTACGGACGACGTAAGCCCGAAGCGCTGTACGGGGCCACCAAGATGTGGGCTCACCTGCAACGTCAGGGCATCGCCGTGGCCCGCTGCACCGTGGAGCGACTGATGCGGGCCAACAGCTGGCGCGGGGTCACCCGCCGCAAGAAGGTCCGCACCACGATCGCTGACCCGGCCGCGGCACGGGCTGCTGATCTGGTCAAACGCCAGTTCCGGGTGCCCGCCCCCAACGTGCTGCTGGTCGCGGACTTCACCTACGTCCGCCTGGTCAACGGGACGTTCGTCTACACCGCGTTCGCCATCGACGCCTACGCCGGCCGGATCGTCGGATGGACCTGCTCAGCCAGCAAAGAGGACAGGTTCGTACGCCAGGCAATCCGCCATGCCGCACAACTCCGCACTGTTGAAGGTAATCCGTTGTTGGGCAGCACCATTCACCACAGCGACGCAGGCTCGCAATACACGTCTGTGCGGTTCGGGGAGACCCTCGCACTGTCCGGACTGGTCGCCTCCATCGGCACGGTCGGGGACGCCTTCGACAACGCCCTCGCGGAGACAACCATAGGGCTCTACAAGACCGAAGCCGTCCGCGACGACTCACCGTTTCGCCGGGGTCCACTGCACCGTCTGACCGACGTCGAACTGCTCACCGCCGAGTGGGTGCACTGGTACAACACCGACCGGCTCATGCACCGCCTGGGCCGTATCCCACCACTTGAGTACGAGACCGTCCACTACGCTACAAACACAGCCCACTCAGAGGCTGCACACCAATAACCGGTGTGCATCAAACCCGGGGCGATTCAGATAGAACCCCGGCCCATCTGACCGATCGACTATGAAAGACCAACTGGCCCTGGAAAGCCCGCCCGCCCGGCGACACGGGACCGATCAACCACGCCACCACACGAAACCCACTACCCAGCAACATAACTCGACATCAAACCGAGCCCACACCAATTACCACGAAAAATCCGGGCTAGGCCGGGATGGGTGTAAGTGACGGGGTAGCCCAACATCTCGGACATGGACGCGGCGAGCTCGTGCATGGTCAGCGCCGCCGGCCCCGTCAGGTGGTAGATCACGTTGTGGTGCGCGGTCGGGTCGGTGAGTGCGAGTGCGGCCACCGCGGCGGCGTCGCGAGCGTCGATGAAGCTGGTGCGGCCCCGGCCCGCCGGGATGAACAATTCTCCGCGCTCGGCGATGTCGATGCCGTGGGTCGAGATGGCGCGGTGCAGATTCTGCATGAAGAAGCTGCACCGCAGGAACGTCCAACCCATCGAGGAAGCCTTCAACGCGGCTTCTACTTTGTAGTGCGGGATGAAGGGGGCGCGGTCAGCGCCGAATACCGACACGTACACCACATGTCTGCAGCCAGCTGATTCGGCGGCATCGATGAACGGGATCACTGCTTCGCGGGCAGCCCGGTTGCCAGGCACCGGGAACAACAGAAACAGCGTCTCGACCTCGCGCAACGTGTCCGCCCACGTCGCGCGCTCGAAAAAGTCGAACCGGCACACCTGCGCCGCGTTGCCCACGCTGTCGCGCAACTGCTCGGGATGCCGACTGGCTACCCGCCACGGACGGTGGGGCAAATTCGTGCGAAAGGTTTCGACCAACTCGCGGCCGACATTGCCTGACGGACCGGTGATCAACAGCATGGTAGGTGCCTACTGAAAAGAGCCTGAACGACCGCACTCGTCGCTGCGCCTGTTGGTTTGGAGTAGCGGACTGGCATCGCGCCTTAACACTTCCGCGATCAGGACTCGATCGTGTCCTTCTGGTGGAAGTGCCGCCAAAGCCGGGCACCGCCGGACAGCGCGACGAGTATTCCGAAACCGCCGATCACGATGCCCACGAACAGCGACACGAACATCGGATCGATCGAGTCGCCGATCGTGCCTGCCCCGAAGATGCTCCCGACAAGGAACCCCAGCAACGGCGCCAGTACAGCGACCGCACCTCCCAGCAACACCCGCCACATTCCCGGCGGAGTGGGCTCGAGGACAACGGGGCGGCCGGCTTCGATGGCGTCGACGTCAGATGCCGTCACGGCCGGTTCGGGAGTCGCGCTAGTCATCGGATCTCACCCTCCTGATGTGGGGGACGGCGTCGCCAGGGACGCCCTTGTCGGCTTTTCCTTCGAGGAACGGGCGGACGATATCCATTGGGATCGGGAAGACGACGGTCGAGTTCTGGTCGGCGCCGAGTTCTAGGAGGGTCTGCAGATAGCGCAGTTGCAACGACGCCGGACTCTCACTGAGTGTTATTGCGGCATCGCGTAATTCTGCGGACGCCTGCAACTCGCCGCGTGCGCTGATCACCTTGGCCCGTCGCTCGCGCTCTGCTTCGGCCTCGCGGGCCATCGCCCGCTGCATCATTTCGGGGATCTCGACGTCCTTGATCTCGACGACCTCGACTCTGACTCCCCACGGCTCGGTCTGGCTCGCGATGGAGGCGGCCAGGTCCTCATTGAGGTCGGCACGGTGCGCGAGCAGCGTGTCGAGTTCGGCGCGTCCGACGACCGAGCGCAGGGTCGTCTGGGCGATCTGAGACGTGGCGACCGCGAAGTTCTCCACGGTCATCACCGATTTCGTAGGATCGGTCACCCGGAACAGCACCACGGCGTTCACGCGCGCGGTCACGTTGTCGCGGGTGATGACCTCCTGCGGCGGGATGGTCAGTGTCACCGTACGTAGGTCCACACGCACGAGCTTGTCGATGGCGGGCAGGACGACGACGACACCCGGTCCCAGTGGTCCACGCAGCCGGCCGAGGCGGAAGGCCACCCCGCGTTCGTACTCCTTGACGATGCGCAGCGACGCGACCGCCAAAGCGACAAACAGTGCGATAACAAGAATGACGATCACCGTTGAAAAACTCATCAGCGCGCCCTCTGAGATTGCGGCGACTCCCGACGATCGGACGCGTAAGAGGTACGACGGCGGATTTCCGTGTCGGCCAATTGCTTTCGCGTCTCAATGTTCTCGTCAAGTGACTGGAAGACGACGCCCGGCGGTACGGCCGGGGTGCGACGCAAGTGCGACCACAGTGGCAACGAGAATAGAGCGACTGCGACAGCGCAACCCACCAGCAGGATCGTCTCCAGCACGGCCTTTGCAGCCGGGGCCATGGCCAGCGGCCATATGACGGCGATGGCGCTTACCGCGCAGGCGATACCGCGATGGAAGCGCGCCGCCTCCGAGGCCGGCCAGCTGTCTATCGCCCGACTCACCTCCCGGCCGTCGTTGGATGACGTGCACGTCTGCTTGACCGGACAGGCGTTGCAGATCGTCGGGCTCCCGCGGTAACGCATCACCCGGTTGTCGGGGTCGAACGACTTGGGCCACAGCCACTGATCTTCCGGGCACATCCACGCGTCGTGGTCCTCGTGGTAGATGAAGGCACCCGATCGGTGCTGCTCCACTTTGGCTGCGGCGTGGCGGGCGAATCTGTCGATGCCGTACGCGATCACCACGAGCAGGGCGGAGTATCCGATTGTCAGCCAGGTCTCGATGGCGATGCCGGCAGTCACGGAAGACCCTTTGCGGTTTCGGTGTCGTCACGGCGGTCAGAGGCGTAACGGCTGGTTCCCGTGGCCGTCAGCCCGGTTCGGTCCTCCTCGGCCTCGGGATGCTCTTCGACGAACAGGGTCTCGGCCTGCATCGTGTGCGTGGTCGCCTTGATGCCGTGGCGCACGCCCAGCCATGCGATCCAGACGAACGGCAGCACACCGCCGAGGATGAACAGGAAATCACCGGGCATTCGCAGCCACTCCAACACGACGTTGCCCCGCTGGGTGATGTAGCCCAATGTGCGCGCCTCGTAGTAGCCGTCGTTGACCGAGTGCCACAGCTGCAGCACGCCCAGCGGCAGCAGGGTGGCGAACACCATCCATGCCAGACCGATGTTGAGGGACCAGAACGACAACTTGGCCAGCTTCTCTGGCCAACGTTGCGGCGGGATGATGTAGCGCAGCGCGAACAGGGCCAGACCCACGGCAAGCATGCCGTAGACACCCATCATCGCGCCGTGCGCGTGGTTGGCGGTCAGCGCTGTGCCGATCTGGTAGTAGGACACGATGGGCAGGTTGATCAGGAAGCCGAAGATGCCTGCGCCGACGAAGTTCCAAAAGCCCACGGCGACAAGGAACATTACGGCCCACCGGTGCGGGAAGGGTGCGCTGCTACGCGACTGCTGCCGTGACCCGAGCTGCAGGAATGTCCACGCCTCCACGGTCAGGAAGGTCAGCGGTATGACCTCCATGGCGGAGAAGAAGGCGCCCAGCGCCATGTGCTCCACGGGTGTGCCGGAGAAGTACAGGTGGTGCATGGTGCCGATCACACCACCCACTGAGTAGAGGATGACGTCGAGGAAGATGAGCTGGATGGCGATCCGGCGCCGCACCACACCCAGCATCACGAAGATGTAGGCGACCATCACCGTTGTGAATAACTCGAGGAAATCCTCGACCCACAGGTGCACCACCCAGAAGCGCCAGAACTCGGCGACGGTCAGATGGGTTTGGGTGCCGGCGAGCATGCCGACGGCGTAGAACGCCGGAATGGCCAGGCCTGCATAGAAGAACAGCCACGGCATGTTCAACTTGCTCTCGGTCTTCAGCCGAGAGCGAATGGCCCGGTAGATGATCGCCATCCACAGGAACAGGCCGATGACGAGCAGGATCTGCCAGAACCTCGGCAGGTCGAGGTATTCCCACTGCTGGTCGAAGAAGATGGAGCCCTTCGCCCAATCGACGCCGAAGGTGCTCAACGCCGTCCCGATCAGGGTGCCCGCGACGACGACGAACAGCGCGCCGAGCAGTCCGTAGGCCAACCACGATTGCCGCCGCGGTTCGCGTCCGGAAATGATGGGCGCGAGGAAGATTCCCGCCGCAAGGAAGGCGGCCGTCGTCCACAGCAGCGACAGTTGCACGTGCCAGGTCCGCGCCAGGTTGAACGGCAGGACCTGGGCCAGGTCGAAGCCGAAGAAGTTGCTGAGTTCGGCGCGATAGTGCTCGATGGCGCCACCGAGCACCGCCTGGGCGAGGAACAGCACGGCGACGACGAAGAAGAACCATGCCGTGGCTTTTTGGGACGGCGTGATCGCCACCTCACCGGGTTGACGGAATGCCAACGATGGCGCTTCGGTTGCGTGCCAACCGATTTTGCGGCTCCACCGACCGTAGAGAGCGAACAGTGCGCCGAGGCCGGCCAGCAGGGCGATCAGCGACATCGCCGACCAGACCAGGATGTCAGCCGTCGGCGTGTTGGCTACGCGTCGTTCCGGCGGCCAGTTGTTGGTGTAGGAGTAGGCGTGGCCTTCGCGCTCTGCAGCGCTGGCCCAGGCCGTCCAGCTGAAGAACGCGGTGAGATCGTGGATTTCCTGGGGGTCGGTGATGACGCGTGGAATGAGCCCGTGTTCGGTCGAGTCGGTGCCGAAGTAGTCGGCGTAGTAGGCACGAAGCTTGTCGAACGCGCGTGCTTGCTCGGCGGTGAATTGCAGTGTCCCGGTGGCCTTGTCGTAGCGGTTGGTCCGCATCATGTCCACGAGCGCGGCCGTCGGGTCCGGCGATCCGGAGTCGCGCAGTTGCTGGCCGACGTGGTCGGCGGACAGTCGCAGGTACTCCGCGGTGTAGTCCGGCCCGAGGTAACCGCCGTGGCCCATCACCGAGCCGTACTGCTGGAGGCCGCGGCGCAGGAATATCTGTTGTCCCGCAGTGACCTGCTGCTCGGTGAACACCGTCCGACCGTCGGGGGCGACCACCCGCTGCGGCAGCGGCATTGAGTCCGAATAGGTCCGTGCCGCCAGCACTCCCATGATCAGAAAGCCGAAGACCATGACCAGGGCGACGCCCTGGACCCAGCCTTTGGAGATCGCAAGCTCGGCCTTGGTCGGAGCCGGCAGAAAAGATTGCTCGGTCATTTGGCACACCCCCGAGAGTTGCTGTCACACGGCGAATAACTACATCACGTAGTAGTCCCAGGCGGGATCTTAGCGCGAGTCTTCGCACCAAGACCGTATTTAGAGGATAATTTTCCGGTTAAATCGCGACGGCCGAGTCGTCACATAGGGCCGGGTTCCGCCTCGCTCAAGGTAAGGCTTGCCTTCCTTGTAGTGCAGATCTACATTTACCGGAAAGATTCCCTCTAAATAGGAGCCGGATGATGTACACACGCGTCGGGGTCGCTGCGGGAATCATGGTCGCTGTATTTATGGCCGCGGCCGGCGGAACGCTGCCTTCCGCGACTGCCGCGCCGGGGTTCGACCAGGATTTCGCGATCTCCTCCGAGGTCCCGACGCTCGCCGAACTCGACGCCCAGATCCGACTGCTGGTTGCCTAGTCGCCGTTCTGGTGGCGCTTCCGCTCATCTCGCCGCTGGTGTACGGGCCGGTATCCGTCACCGATCCGATCGGGCAGCGTCTGCTCTGGACTGTTCCGGTGCTCGCCTTCTTCGCCGCGGGCGCGGGGGTGGGCGTCGGTGCGCTCGTCCGCTCGCCCCTTGGGGCCGTCGGAGCGATCTTGTTGTGGACCTACGTCGTGGAGTCGGCAGCCGGCTATCTGCCCAGCGGGGCATCGTTACAACGATTCATGCCCGTCCTCAATGCGGTGTACGCGACCGGGCAGGACACCGTACTGACCCCACCGTGGGGAATTGATGATGCGCTGCTCTACGCATGCGCGTCGTTCAGTGCGATCTTCATGGTCGCCGCGGCCGAAAGGATGATTCGAAAATGACTGGCAGAGAAAGCCTTCCGCTCGAGGGTCGATCCGATGCCGATATGTCGAGTCGGCGTTAGACGAACACGATTTCCTCGGCCGGTGGATGTCGCAATATCTAGCGGAGGTACTTGCCAAGAGCGATCGTGAAGTAGGCCAAGCGCGCGCCGACGCACAGCGAGAAGCTTTCGATGTCGTTCTGCAGCTGTGGAAACATCGCCGACACCTACCTGCGGCGCGAATGCCACTGCAGGGTTTCGATTACGTTTTCGCCACGTTGGACCGCCTCAGCGACGACACGCCGTGGGCTACTTCGACCTCTTCAAAGACCCTGAGTCGCCGACGTCAGGTCGCACCGGTGAGATCGGGCTACTAGAAGTTGCGTGCACAATCGATGCGAATGCGCGCGAAGTAGTCAGGCTGGCGGTCGCGATCGCGGGAGCCCGCGCGGCCGAGGCGGAAGAAGAGTGGACTTCGGCCGCTCGAGATCTACTGGAAGAGAACTACCAGCGAGCGATCCGCTGGACGAGGCGTCTACAAAGCGATCCGCGTCAGAAGCTCAGCCATTCAGATGCCGCCGACGAAGAACTAACCCGGATTCTTCGTGAAATGTTGTGGGTGTCGGGTGTAGATAAGCGAAAGTGCCTGTCCTGCAAGGGATAATTGGACTTCTCGACGGTTCAAATATCCTGACTGGAAGGCACTTCGCAGGTGAAGAATATCGCGGT
>NZ_JBTBFV010000103.1:0-7926 GCF_054786995.1 Mycobacterium sp. ZZG | reverse complement strand
CTTTCACCGGAAGTGCCTTTCTGAAGTTGTGCCGATAAGTGCGTAAGGAACACTCATCATCGCAGCTCAGAGGGCACTTTCCTCATATCAACACTCGCCTACCAGGCAATTCATCGGTGGATTCAGGTTTAGACAGCCACCGTCACCCACGCGCCGGCGGCAACGGCACCAACCCCGACGAGCGGGCGCGCCACCGGGCACACCTGAACTGCGGCAGGACTACGGGCCGCCACCCGAACGCATCGCATCCCTCTCCATGCCGGTTAGGCGCGAGCCCAGGTCGATGTCGGTCGCCACCCCGACGAGGGCCGTCGCGACGAGCGGCGCCGGCTCTCGGTCGGGCACCACCAGCCCGATCGCTGGACCGGGGCTGTGCACGACCATCGGCCGCGCCGCGAATCCCTGCGGCACCCCCAACTGCGACAGCCACGCGGCCGAGGCGATGGTGGCGCGCCGCGAGTGCGTCAGATGCGCGAAGAGCGCGTCGACCGAGTCGGCTTCCACCGCGGGACGATAGCGGACGCCTTCGGCGGCCATGTTGGCGTCGAGGATGCGACGGTTGCGCATCGTGGTGGTCAACGCGCACAGCTGCCGTGTCGACGCGTCCGCCCAGCTCACCTCGGCGCCGGCCATCAGTGGATCGTCGGCCGGGGCTACCAACACATACCGCTCCCGGTACATCTCGACCGACCGCGTGCCCGGTGGCGCCTCGTCGTCGAGATAGGTCAATCCGGCGTCGATCTCGAAATCGGCGAGCCGGCGTGCGATCTCGCGCGACGACAATGCCTCGATGCGCACCGAGGCCGCCGGATTGCGGGCCAAAAACTCCGCGGTGATGAACGGACTGGCCGGCACCGCCGTCGGGATCGCCCCGAGCCGCGCCGTGACGGTCAACCGGCCGCGCATCCGTTCGAGGTCGGCGAGCATTTCGTCGCGCTCGGCGATGATCCGCTGGGCCCAGCTGACCACCCGGCGTCCCTCTTCGGTGAAGCCCTCGAAGCGGTGTCCGCGCTGGACGATGACGACGCCCAGGTCACGTTCCAATCGACGGATCGCCACCGACAGGGTCGGCTGACTCACATGACAGCGCGCAGCCGCCCGCCCGAAGTGACGCTCGGCCGCCAGCGCCAGGAGGTACTCCAGGTGTTGCAACAGCACCGCGCTCCCCTTCCGGGACCCCCAAACAGCAGAACGATAGACAGCGTCTATCACCGCATGTGAAATACCAAATGACAACCCTTCCGCACCGGCCGAGGTCCGGTGGTCCGGCGTCTAGATTGGGACCATGGCCCCCGCGAAGGACGTCGACGCCGACTACGACGAGCTGGATGTGCAGGTCAGCGAGCGCAAACGCGAGGCCGCCGGCGTCAAGGCCGTGATGGTCAGCATGCAGCGCGCGCTGCAGCAGATGGGCCCCGTCCGCACGGCCGCCGCGCTGATCAGACTCAACCAGCGGCACGGGTTCGACTGCCCCGGTTGCGCGTGGCCCGAGGAGCCCGGTGGGCGCAAGTTCGCCGAATTCTGCGAGAACGGCGCCAAGGCCGTCGCCGAGGAAGCCACCAAGCGCGTGGTCACCCCCGAGTTCTTCGCCCGCCACACCATCGCCGAACTCGACGCCAAGCCCGAATATTGGCTGTCCCAGCAGGGCCGGCTGACCCACCCGATGGTGCTGCGGCCGGGTGACGACCGATACCGGCCCATCGAGTGGGAAGCGGCGTACCGGTTGATCGCCGACGAGCTCGGCGCCCTCGGCGACCCGAACCAGGCCGTCTTCTACACCTCGGGACGCACCAGCAACGAGGCCGCGTTCCTCTACCAGTTGTTCGTGCGCAGCTTCGGCACCAACAACCTGCCGGACTGTTCGAACATGTGCCACGAGTCCTCGGGGACCGCGCTCGTCGACGCGATCGGCATCGGCAAGGGATCGGTCACCGTCGAAGACCTGGTGCAGGCCGACCTCATCGTGATCGCCGGCCAGAACCCCGGCACCAACCATCCGCGGATGCTGTCGGTGCTGGAGAAGGCAAAGGCCAACGGCGCGAAGGTCATCGCGGTCAACCCCCTGCCCGAAGCCGGCCTGATCCGGTTCAAGGACCCGCAGAAGGTGCACGGCGTGGTCGGCGACGGGGTGCCGATCGCCGACGAATTCGTACAGATCCGCCTCGGCGGCGACATGGCGTTGTTCGCCGGTCTGGGCCGGCTGCTGTTGGAGGCTCAGGACGAGGCCGGTCCCGGAGTGCAGATCGTGGACCGCGATTTCGTCGCGGCACACACCGCGGGGTTCGCCGACTACGAGGCGCGCACCCGTGCCGTCGATCTCGACACCGTACTCGAGGCGACCGGTATCGACCGCGCGCAACTCGACCGCGTCGCGGCGATGATGGCGACGTCGCGACGCATCGTGGTGTGCTGGGCGATGGGCCTGACCCAGCACAGGCATGCGGTCCCATCGATCAGCGAGATCTGCAACCTTCTGTTGATGCGCGGCATGATCGGCAAACCCGGCGCCGGTCTGTGCCCCGTGCGCGGCCACTCCAACGTCCAGGGTGACCGCACGATGGGGATCTGGGAGAAGGTGCCCGAGCGGTTCCTGGCCGC
Source organism: Mycobacterium sp. ZZG (assembly GCF_054786995.1). NCBI lineage: Bacteria > Bacillati > Actinomycetota > Actinomycetes > Mycobacteriales > Mycobacteriaceae > Mycobacterium > Mycobacterium sp. ZZG. Next base: position 5,328 of record NZ_JBTBFV010000103.1, on the reverse strand, counting down.
CCTCGACGACCGGTTCGGCATCGCCAGCCCGCGCGACCACGGCTATGACACCGTCGACGCGATCCGCGCGATGCGCGACGGCAAAGCCACGGTGTTCATGGCCATGGGAGGCAATTTTGTCTCCGCCACCCCGGACACCCCGGTCACCGAGGCCGCGTTGCGCAACTGCTCGCTGACGGTCCAGGTGTCGACGAAACTCAACCGCAGCCACCTTGTCCACGGCCGCACCGCGCTCATCCTGCCGTCGCTGGGACGCACCGACCGCGATGTACAGGCGACCGGCAAACAGCTTGTGTCGGTAGAGGATTCGATGTCGATGGTGCACTTGTCACGCGGCAGCCTGCCCCCGCCCGGCGATCAGGTGCGCAGCGAGGTCGCGATCATCTGCCAATTGGCCCGCACGGTGTTCGGCCCCGGCCACCCCGTGCCCTGGGAGACGTTCAACGCCGACTACGACACCATCCGGGACGCGATCGCGGAGGTGGTCCCCGGATGCGAGGACTACAACCGCAAGGTGCGTGCTCCCGACGGGTTCCAGCTGCCGCATCCGCCGCGAGATTCCCGCGAATTTCACACTGCGACAGGAAAAGCCAACTTCGCGGCATATCCGCTCGAGTGGGTGCCGGTGCCCGACGGCCGACTGGTGCTGCAGACGCTGCGCAGCCACGACCAGTACAACACCACCATCTACGGGCTCGACGACCGCTACCGGGGCGTCAAGGGCGGCCGGCGGGTGGTGTTCGTCAACCCCGCCGACCTGGACAGGTTCGGGCTGTCCGACGGCGACCGCGTCGACCTGATCTCCGAATTCCCCGCTGCCGACGGTCAGGTGCAGGAGCGATGCGCGAAGGACTTCCGCGTCATCGCGTACCCGACGCCGGAGGGCAACGCCGCCGCCTACTACCCGGAGACGAATCCGCTTGTGCCGCTGGACCATACCGCCGCAAAGTCGAACACGCCGGTGTCCAAGGCCGTTGTGATCAGGATGGAGCGCAGCTGAATGGGCCGGGTGACCGCGCGCCGCCGGGTGCATCACGTGACGACCGAGGACGCCGTCGCGCGACCGGACACCCTGGTCGTCGAGGAACCGTTGGAGATTCGGGTCGACGGCAAGCCGATCACCGTCACGATGCGCACCCCGGGCTCGGACGTCGAACTGGCACAGGGTTTCCTGCTCACCGAGGGCATCGTGCGGGGCCGCGAGGACATCATGTCGGTGCGCTACTGCAGGGGCGCGACCGCCCCCGCCCCCGTCCCCGAATCGCTTCGCTCCAGCCTGCCGGACGACGGTTCGGGGCTTTCACAGAACACCTACAACGTCCTGGATGTGACGCTGGCCGACGGTGTCCCGCCGCCTGATGTGGATCCCACGCGGAACTTCTACACGACGTCGTCGTGTGGGGTCTGCGGCAAGGCATCGCTGGACGCCGTGCGGTTGATCATCAGACACGCCCCCGGCGACGACCCGGCGACGGTCACCGCCGAAACGCTGTCGGCGATGCCCGACAAGCTGCGCGGGGAACAGAAGGTGTTCGCCGCCACCGGAGGACTGCACGGTGCGGCGCTCTTCGGCACCGACGGTTCCCTACTCGTGGTCCGTGAGGACATCGGCCGGCACAACGCCGTCGACAAGGTGGTGGGGTGGGCACTGGAGAACCGGCGGATCCCGCTCGGCGACACCGTACTGCTGGTCAGCGGCCGCGCGTCGTTCGAATTGACCCAGAAAGCGGTGATGGCCGGCATTCCGGTGCTCGCCGCGGTGTCGGCCCCGTCGTCGCTGGCGGTCGATCTGGCCGCCCAATCGGGTGTCACGCTGGTGGCCTTCCTGCGCGGTGATTCGATGAACGTCTACACCCGCCCCGACCGCGTGCTCAGCTGAGCGGCCTTTGCGCGATCTCCACGATTTCTCCACACAGGCTCCAAGCACACGTGTCGGGTCGGCGGCGAGCATCGACACATGTCGCAGATCCTCATCGCATCCTGCCCGCCGGTCGGACACATCTCGCCGCTGCTGAACGTCGCACGCGGACTCGCCGCCCGCGGTGACCGCGTCTCCGTGCTGACCAGCTCCCGCCATGCCGACAAGATCCGAGCTGTCGGCGCGGATCCCGTGCCGCTGCCCTACGCCGCCGACTACGATGATTCTTCGTTCGACGCCGACCTGCCGGGACGCGCGCAGACGTCCGGCTTGGCACGGCTCAACTTCGACATCGAGCACATCTTCGTGCGGCCTATGCCCGTTCAGTTCGGAGCGCTCAAAGAAGTGTCGGCGAGCCACCACTACGACGCCGTCATCGCCGACGCGTTGTTTCTCGGTGTACTGCCACTGCTCCTCGGCGATCGCGGCGCCCGCCCGCCGATCCTGTCCTACTCCACCACACCGCTGTTTTTGACTAGCCGCGACACCGCACCGGCGGGGCCGGGGATAGCGCCGATGCGCGGCGTGGTCGGCAGGCTGCGCAGCCGCGCCCTGACACTGGCCACGCAACGGGCCGGATTGCGCCCGGCGCACCGGGCCGCCGAACGGATGCTCGCCGCGATGGGCGTACCGAAGCTGCCGGTGTTCGTCTTGGACTCCGCCGTACTGGCCGACCGGGTGATCGTCCCGACCATCCCCGAATTCGAGTACCGGCGCAGCGATCTTCCCCCGCATGTCCGATTCGTCGGCGCTGTCAGTCCACCGCCTGCCGACGACTTCGTCGCGCCGCCCTGGTGGCATGAGCTCGACAGCAGCAGGCCCGTCGTGCATGTCACCCAGGGCACGGTCGACAATGCCGACCTGCGCCGACTGGTCGAACCGACCATCGAGGCGCTGGCGGCGGAGAACGTCACCCTCGTCGTCACCACCGGCGGCCGCCCGCTCTCCGAGATCCGAACATCGTTGCCCGCCAACACTTTCGCCGCCGAATACCTACCCCATGAGGTCCTGCTGCCCCGAGTCGACGTCATGGTCACCAACGGCGGTTACGGCGCCGTGCAACGCGCACTGGCCGCCGGAGTGCCCATGGTCGTCGCCGGCCGGACCGAGGACAAGCCCGAGGTGGCGGCCCGGGTACGGCACTTCGGCGTCGGGGTCGATCTGCGGACCGCCACACCGACTTCGCACACCGTCCGCCGTGCCGTGCGGCAGGTGCTCCACGATGCGGCCTATCGCGCCCAAGCTCGTCGGCTGCAGTGCGCATATGCGGGCCGCGACAGCATCGCCACCATCGCCGCGCTGGTCGACGAGGTGGTCGCCGAGTGGGCACCACCTCTGCAGTCGACCTAGGCGGAGGGGGCGGCGCACCCCACGTGGTGAAAATGCGTTGAGGGCCGTCAGTCGCGATGACTGACGGCCCTCAACGCAATCTCAACAGGGACTCTAGGCGGACTTGTCGCGACGTTCGGTCCGCGACGGCTTGCGCGGCACGATGGTCGGTAGCACGTTGTGCTCGACGGTCTCCCTGGTCACGACCACCTTGGCGACGTCGTCGCGGCTCGGGATGTCGTACATCACCGGCAGCAGGACTTCCTCCATGATGGCCCGCAGACCGCGCGCGCCGGTGCCCCGATGGATGGCCTGATCGGCAATGGCCTCCAGCGCCTCTTCGTCGAACTCCAGCTCCACCCCGTCCATCTCGAACAGCCGGGTGTACTGCTTGACCAACGCGTTCTTCGGCTGGGACAGGATCTGCACGAGCGATTCCTTGTCCAGATTGGTCACCGACGCCACGACAGGGAGCCGGCCGATGAACTCGGGGATCAGCCCGAACTTGATCAGATCCTCGGGCATCACCTCGGCGAAGTGATCCTGGGTGTCGATCTCGGCCTTGGAGTGCACCTCGGCGCCGAAGCCGAGTCCGCGCTTGCCGACGCGGTCGGAGACGATCTTCTCCAACCCTGCGAACGCACCGGCGACGATGAACAACACGTTGGTGGTGTCGATCTGGATGAACTCCTGGTGCGGGTGCTTGCGGCCGCCCTGCGGGGGCACCGAGGCCTGCGTGCCCTCCAGGATCTTCAGCAGCGCCTGCTGAACGCCTTCACCGGAGACGTCGCGGGTGATCGACGGGTTCTCACTCTTGCGGGCGATCTTGTCGACCTCATCGATGTAGATGATCCCGGTCTCGGCGCGCTTGACGTCGTAATCGGCGGCCTGGATCAGCTTGAGCAGAATGTTCTCGACGTCCTCGCCGACGTAGCCGGCTTCGGTCAGCGCGGTCGCGTCGGCGATGGCGAACGGGACGTTGAGCATCTTGGCCAGCGTCTGGGCCAGGTAGGTCTTGCCGCAGCCGGTGGGGCCGAGCATCAGGATGTTGGACTTGGCCAGCTCGACGGGCTCGGAACGCGAATCGCGCGACTTCTCTCCGGCCTGGATGCGCTTGTAGTGGTTGTAGACGGCCACGGCCAGGGTGCGCTTGGCGGTGTCCTGACCGATGACGTATCCCTCGAGGAACTCCCGTATCTCGGCCGGCTTCGGCAACTCGTCGAGTTTGACATCGTCGGCGTCGGCGAGCTCCTCTTCGATGATCTCGTTGCACAGATCGATGCACTCGTCGCAGATGTACACACCCGGTCCCGCGATGAGCTTCTTCACCTGCTTCTGGCTCTTGCCGCAGAACGAGCACTTCAGCAGGTCGCCGCCATCTCCAATGCGTGCCATGGTGCTGGGGTCCTACTTCCTGTCGCCGTCGATATCCAGTCGTTTCGGTGCGGGGCACCGGGACCGCTTGTGTAGCCCCGACTTGTGTAGCCCCGACGCTACCCGCTGTTTCCGCCGCTGTGCGACCGATAAAGCCGAATAGCGTCGGTGGTATTCACGTGTAGTTGCGTCAACATATCGCCTGACCCGCCCGCGATGGTCGCGTAACGCACCACCGTGTCTCTGGCGTGTCGCCGCCGTTACCCGACCGAGAGTACCTGCCTGGGCAGGGTGTAACCGGTCGACCTCTTGACCTGCGTCATCGGACGTGCGGTGGCGGGGTGGGAATCCTCGGCGCGACCGGACGGTGCTGGTCAGCGACGGCGGGCCGGCCACCGAACTCGAAGCGCGCGGCCACGACCTGTCGGACGGTCTGCGGTCGGCGCGGTTGCTGGTGGACGCGCCCGAGGAAATCGTCGCGGTGCCTGCGGCGTATTTCGCCGCGCCCGCGACGCGCACGGTGCGGCTGCTGCCGGGTCGGCCCGGCGGAGATCAGCCGGATTGCCGGCGAGCTGAGCGCCTAGGAGTCTGCTGAATTAGTGGGTTGATGGGGCGGGGCGTCTCAAGCGCTCGTCGGCGCGTGTGTGAAGTCACAGGCAGGCCGACAGATTCGGGATTGCCCCGCCGTTTGGGGCGTGGCAATCCGA
>NZ_JBTBFV010000102.1:0-9111 GCF_054786995.1 Mycobacterium sp. ZZG | reverse complement strand
GAAACATCGAGTCACGGCCGCTCTTGGCCGAGCCGCCGGCCGAATCACCCTCCACCACATACAGTTCCGACTTGCTCGGATCGGTGGACCGGCAGTCGGCCAGCTTGCCGGGCAGGCCGCCGATGTCAGTGGCACTCTTGCGCCGGACCAGATCACGAGCCTTGCGGGCTGCGGCTCGGGCCCGTGCTGAGGACGTGACCTTGGTGATGACGATCTTCGCCTCGGTGGGATTGGCCTCGAACCAGTGAGTCAATCGGTCGTGGCAGATCTTTTGCACGCAGGAACGCACCTCGGCGTTCCCCACCCGTGTCTTGGTCTGGCCTTCGAACTGCGGTTCGGCGATCTTGACCGCGATCACCGCCGCCAGGCCCTCGCGGATGTCGTCGCCGGTGAGGTTCGGATCCTTGTCCTTGAGCAGCTTCCTGTCCCTGGCGTACTTGTTGACTACCGAGGTCAGCGCCGCACGGAAGCCCTCCTCGTGGGTGCCACCCTCATGGGTGTTGATGGTGTTCGCGAAGGTGTGCACCGATTCGGAATAGCCGGCGTTCCACTGCATCGCCACCTCGACCTCGATGCCGGGCCCGGCTCCGGTGAACCCGATGATCGACGGCTGGATCGGATCCTTCGTCCGATTGATGTGCTTGACGAAGTCCATCAGACCCTCTGAGTAATGGAACGTGCGTTTCTCGGAGTCGGCCAATCGCAGGTCGGTGAGCGTCAACGTCAGGCCGCGGTTGAGGAACGCCATCTCCTGCAGTCGGCGGGCGACGGCGTCGACACGGTAGGTGGTGGTCTCGAAGATGTCGGGGTCGGCCCAGAACCTGACCGTGGTTCCGGTTGTTGTGGTGGGCGCACCCATGGCGAGCACGCCCGGCACGGAGCGGTCGTAAGTCTGTGACCAGCAATGCCCGTCACGGCGGATCTCCACCTCAAGCCGGGTGGACAACGCGTTGACGACCGAGACGCCCACCCCGTGCAGACCGCCCGAGACGCTGTAGGAATCGGAGTCGAACTTGCCGCCGGCGTGCAACTGGGTCATCACGACGTCGATGGTGGGGATCCCGGTGGCGTGCTGCGCCACCGGGATCCCGCGTCCGTCGTCGATGACCTCGACCCCACCGTCAGGAAGCAGGGTCACGTCGACCCGGCTGGCATAGCCGGCCATCGCCTCGTCGACGGCGTTGTCCACGACCTCCCAGATCATGTGGTGCAGGCCGCGTTCGCCGGTGGACCCGATGTACATCCCGGGCCGTTTGCGAACGACGTCGAGCCCTTCCAGGATCGTGATGGATTCGGCGCCATAGCTTTCCGACGAGGCCACGGCTGCTCCTACTGGGTGCGGGCCGGCACGAAGTCGAGAGGGGCACCGGCCGGGATCAGTTCCTCGGTCTTGACGCTCTCCTCGAACGCCTGGATGAAGCGGTAGGCGTGCTGCATCACCCACCACCGCACCCACGTCTGGTTGACGGCCTCGCGCTCCTTCGGGTCCTCGAGCAAGTTGGTGATGCGGGCGAACCCCAGCGGGATCTCCGGGTCGTGGAAGTGCTGCTGGCGCTTGAAGTTGATCTTGAACTGTGACCACTTCACGGCGTGCAGTTCCTCGTTGAGCCACACCATGCAGCCGTCGCGTTGGGATTCCTCCGTCTCGCCGGCGAAGAAGTCGCGCTGGTCGATGCCGTCGATGATGCGGTCCTCCGGGATGTCGGCGCCCGCCCAGCGCAGCAGGGTCGGGAACATGTCGGTGACGTGCACCATCTCGTTGCTCTCCCGCGGCGCCACCTTGCCGGGCCAGCGGATCAGGCACGGTGTGCGGATACCGCCCTCGGCCGAACTGAAGTAGGAGCCGTCGAAGAAGCCCGCGGTGCCGCGTCCGGCCAGGTGGTCCTCCGCTCCGTTGTCGCCGGCGAACACCACGATGGTGTTGTCCTCGATGCCGAGTTCGGTGAGCGCATCGAGGATGCTGCCGAAGTCGTGGTCGAGCATCAATAGCGAGTCACCCCAGGCGCCGTTGGTGCTCTTGCCCTTGAACTCCTCGCGCACCTCCATCGGGAAGTGCATCAGAGAATGGTTGTGGTACAGGTAGAACGGCTTGCCGGCGTCGACGCTGCGCTTCATGAACGCTTTGGCCCGGCGGTCGTACTCGCCGTCCATCTCACCCTTGAGCTTCACCGTCAGCTGCTGGTCGGTTGTCGTGACACCGTCGGCTTTGGTCCCGTCGTACATGTAGGAGTAGCCATCGCGCTCGCCGTCATACCAAGGGTCGTCCGGCCACAGGCATTCGTCGTAGGTGCGGGCCGGACCGTACCACTCGTCGAAGCCGTGGTCGGTCGGCCAGCGACCGTCCTCGGCGCCGATGTGCCACTTGCCGAAACATGCAGTGGCATAACCTGCTTCGGACAGGATGTCACCCATCGTTCGCTCCCAGGCGACGATGCCGCCACCGTTACCGCCGAGCGCGATGGTGTGGTTGCCGGACCGGATCGGGTACCGTCCGGTCATCAGCGCCGACCGGGTCGGGGTGCACTGCGGTTCGACGACGAAGTGCGACAGCTTCAGCGACTCGGCGGCGAAGGCGTCCGCACGGGCGGTGTCGGCGCCGCGCAGGATGCCGCCGCCGTAGCAGCCGAGCTCACCCATGCCGAGGTTGTCGACGTGGAAGTACACGATGTTGGGTTGTTCGGGCATGACGAATAGACCTCTCTACTCATTGCGGTGGATTCCCTGCCGGGCGCGGACGAGCGACGCTCGGTCAGGATGGAGGAGCGGTACCGCGGGTGGCGGTGGTCACCAATGAACACCTGTCGCCGCGGTACCGCACGGTCTCAAGGTCGAACGGGGTGCCGTCCTCGAGATGGGTGAGCCGGTGGAGCAACAACAATGGTGCGCCAGGGCGGATCTGGAGAAGTTCGGCGGTGGTGGCGTCCGCCGCTACGGATTCGACGGTGATCTCCGCCCAACCCAGGCGCACGCCGAGTTCCTGCTCGATCAGTGCGAACACATCCTGCTGGGTCAGTTCGGCATCGACGGGGATGGCACCGATCCGCAGCGATGTGGTGTCCAGCGACAGCGGCAACCCACCGACGGACCGCAGCCGTTCGATGAACAGGATCGGCGCGTTCTCCGGCAGCTGCAGTTTCGCGGCGACGAACGGGGTGGCGGTGGACTCGCGCACCGACAGCACCTCGTTGTCGACGGGAAGCTGATGTCCGGCAAGGGATTCCGCCAGGCCCTCCAAACGGTCCAGGTGCTGGCGCAGTTTGGCACCGGTGACGAAGGTGCCCGAACCCTGCACCCGGGTGATCAAACCTTCACCGCGCAACAGTTCCAGTGCCTCGCGAATCGCGTTGCGGCTCACGCCGAGTTCGGCGGCGAGCTCGGATTCTGAGGGCAGCGCCGGCCGGGCCGCCGCCAATCCACCGAAAGCTCCCTCCAGGATCTGGCTGCGCAGCACGTCGCGCACCCAGCGGGCGGCATCGGCCCGGGTACCCGCGTACTCGCGCACCGAGGGACGGGGAAAGTCCTTCGGGGGAATCTTCGGGCGGCGGGGCATGCCCTCACTGTGCCACTTCGCGGCCCAGGTGGCGGATTACCGAATGTTACGCCACCCGACGGGCCGGAAACGCGGAGGCCAGCGGCTTCACGGCGGCGGAAGTGACGGTGTTCCGCCACCACGCTTGGCGGGTCAGGCGATGCAGCGGAACCCGATGTGCGTGGTCGCGCTGTCCTGCGACTGCGACGAGCGGGCGGCCGGCCGGTAGCGGTGGCAGTATTCGGGCGCACACAGGTGGGATCCGCCTTTGAGCGCCTGGTGCACGGTGGGATCCCCGGCCGGCGGCGGTGCCGGGCAGCAGCCCCCGGCGGGTTGGTCGACTCGGTGGTGGCGCGTGTAGCGGGTCGTGGTCCACTCCCACACGTTGCCGATCATGTCGAGCAACCCGAACCCGTTGGGCGGGAAGGTGCCCACCGGGGAAGTGCCCTGCCAGCCCAGCGCACCCTCGTTGCGGTACGGGAAGTCGCCCTGCCAGGTGTTGGCCATGAGCGTCCCACCGGGTCGGACGTCATCACCCCACGCGTAGGCGGTCGTCGTGCCGGCGCGGGCGGCGTACTCCCACTGCGCCTCGCTGGGCAGCCGGCGTCCGGCCCAGCGGGCGTACGCCGCGGCGTCGGGATAGGCAATCTGCACCACCGGGTGATCGAGTCGGTCGTCGATCGACGAGCCCTGCCCGAACGGGTGTCGCCAGCAGGCGCCCTGCTCCCATGTCCACCACTGCCGCCAGTCGCGCAGATTAACCGGGCCTGGGGTTTGCCGGAACACCAGCGCACCGGGGATGAGCTCGGCCGCTGGAACCCCGGGAAAGTCGGCGGGGTCGAGTTCACGCTCGGCTACGGTGACATATCCAGTCGCAGAAACGAATTCGGCGAACTGCGCGTTGGTGACCGGATGGCGTTCGATCGCAAACGGGGCCACCGACACCGTGTGCACCGGGGCTTCCTCGGGATAGAAATCCACCGATCCCATCCGGAATGAGCCACCGGGCAGATCGACCAATTCAGTAAGCACCACGCCAGGCTAGGTCGTCCCGGCCGGTGGCGACACCCGACGCCCGCGTGAATGTGACGCACACGGCGCCGAGCCGGCGTGTGACCGCGTCAGCGGGTCGCGGACCAGACATCGCGCTGGTGCACCGGTACGCCGTGGCCCGGCAGCAGATGCTCGACCGTCAATGCCCGCAGCCGGCGCTCGCTGCGCGCGGCGAGCCCGTCGTCGACGGTCTCGGGGGTGAACCAGGCGCGACCGTCGGCGGTGAGCACCGCGTCGCCGGAGAGCAGGGTGGCGCTGTCGGCGTGCCAGAACGCCGTCGAATCGTCGGTGTGCCCGGGGATGCTGAGGACCTGCCAGCCGGGGACGGCCGGTAGCGGTTGGCCGTCGGACAGCGGACGCGCGGCCTTCAGTGGATCGCCGACCATGCCGGCGGCGCCGCCGTAGCCGGCGATCCGCCCGCCGCGCACGAAGCCGGTCAGGGCAGTGCGGTCCAGCGGCTGGCTCAGCAGCGTCGGCCAGATGCGGGCCACCTTGGACAGCGCCGGGGTACGGGGCCGTTGCGAACCGTCCAGGTATCCGACCGTGATCTCGGGAAGGTGCAGGGCCGCACCGGTTTCGGCGACGAGTGCGGGAGCGCCGGCGACGTGGTCGCTGTGCCCGTGGGTCGCGACGACGGCGGTGACGGTGCCGCCGAACACGGCCAGCACGCCGGCGATGTCGTCGGCACTGGCGGGCAGTCCGGCATCGACCACGACACAGTCGGTGCCGCTCCGGATGAGGTAGCAGTTGAAGATCCAGCGTGACAGCCGGGTGACCCCGAGGTCCGGATAGTCCTCAACGACCAGTGCCATCGGGTGCTCCTGGGGCATCCGGGTCAATCCGGACGACGGGGAGTCGTGCTGCGATGGATTCGAATTCGTCGACGGGCGCATGACGGCTGATCGGAAAGTGCGGGCGGGCACCGATGACGACCGGCACACTCACCATGGCGCCGCTCGTGAACCGGCGCACCTGCAGGGCGACGTCACGCCGACGCGAGAACAGCCGCGCGGCGAGCATGTTGGATACCCGGGCCGGCCCGTTCGGGCGGTTGCCGCGGTACATCCAGCGTTGCAGCTGGCCGAGTGGGCGGACCACGAGCTCATGCTAAGGCCGCCGGGTCGGGCCAGAGCCGCTATTGCCCCGCCCGGGTTCCGCCTTCCGGCAGGCGCCCGGCCAGCCAGCGCAGCAGCGGCCGGCAGGCGGGCCACGAGTCCGACCGATCCAGGGACGGTTGTCTGAGGCCGGGCTGCAGCCACCCCCGCGCATCGGCGAGGCTCATCGCGACGAAGCGAGTGTCCGGGTCGGTGTTGCGGTCGGCGGCCGTACGGATCACGTCGTCGATCGCCTCGGGTACGACGAACGCGTCCTTGACCGCCGACGACGCGTCGACGAACGCCACCGCGGTCAGCTCCGCACCGCCGGCCAGCCGCGCCCCGATCAGCACCTCGTCACCGGCCCCCGGCGCGTGGGCCATCGCACCGCGCGGTACACCTCGACGCCGCCCAGTCCGGTGAGCCACCGCGGCAGGGTGTCGCGTCGCGCGTCGAGCTCCTGCCGGCAGCGCGCCCGCTGCCCGACGTCATCGAGGAGTTCGGCCAGCACGGCCAGCAGCGCGGTCGTCTCGGTGTTCGGCACGTCGACGAAGCCGTCGAGCAGGCGGTCCAGCTCGACGGTCTCCCGCTCGTCGCGTGACGGCAGCCAAGGCATCGAGTCGGGCGTGGTGGCCTCGACGATCACGCTGACCACCCCGAGCAGCTCCAGCGGGTGACCGGTCAGCGCCTCGCGCACCTCGTCGAGCAGCGGCGTCTCCTCCAGGACCTCGGCTTCCCATGTGCCCTGCGGGTCGCGGGTGTCCTGCCGCCGGGCCTCGCGGCGCGCCTGCTTGGCCTTGCGGCGCCTGCGTCCGTCGTTCATCCCGCGGACGCTACCCGCGGCCGCTGGAGCTGCGCGCCGGCGCTCCGGTCCTCGGCAATCTGGAAGAATCGCCGGATACGTCCGCCACAGCCGAGGCGCGAAAGGTACCCCGATGAAACGCCGTGTCCCCCGCGTCAGGGACCTCGCCCCGCTGATGCAGTTCAAGAAGCCCGAGTTCAACGCGAGGAAACGCCGGCTGGACCAGGCCCTCACCATCGAGGACCTGCGCACCATCGCCAAGCGCCGCACACCCAGGGCGGCGTTCGACTACACCGACGGCTCCGCGGAGGCTGAGCTGTCCCTCGCGCGGGCCCGGCAGGCGTTCCAGGACATCGAGTTCCACCCGTCGATCCTGCGCGATGTGTCCAAGGTCGACACCAGCTGCACGATCCTCGGCGGCCGTTCGGAGCTGCCGTTCGGCATCGCGCCGACCGGCTTCACCCGGATGATGCAGACCGAGGGTGAGTATGCCGGCGCCCACGCGGCCGCCCGTGCCGGTATCCCGTTCTCGCTGTCGACCATGGGCACCGCGTCCATCGAAGACGTCAAGGCCGCGAACCCGCATGGCCGCAACTGGTTTCAGCTGTACATGTGGAAGGACCGGGACCGGTCGATGGCGCTGGTCGAGCGGGCTGCCGCGGCCGGTTTCGACACCATGCTGGTGACCGTCGACGTGCCGGTGGCCGGGGCACGGCTGCGTGACAAGCGCAACGGAATGTCGATCCCTCCGGCGCTCACCGCTAAGACTGTGCTCAACGCGATTCCGCGCCCGCAATGGTGGATCGACTTCCTGACCACGGAGCCGCTGGCGTTCGCGTCGCTGGACCGGTGGTCAGGCACCGTCGCCGAGCTGCTGGACACGATGTTCGACCCGACGGTCACGTTTGAGGATCTGGCCTGGATCAAAGCCCAGTGGCCGGGCAAGCTGGTGGTCAAGGGCATCCAGACGCTGGAGGACGCGGTAGCGGTGACCGACCTCGGCGTCGACGGCCTGGTGCTGTCCAATCACGGTGGGCGGCAACTGGATCGGGCGCCGATCCCGTTCCACCTGCTGCCCCGGGTCGCGAAGGCCGTCGGCGAGCGCACCGAGATCATCCTCGACACCGGCATCATGTCCGGGGCCGACATCGTCGCGTCGATCGCGCTCGGCGCGCGCTTCACGCTGGTCGGTCGCGCCTACCTGTACGGGTTGATGGCCGGCGGTGAGGCCGGTGTCGATCGGGCCATCGCGATCCTGTCCGAACAGATCACCCGCACCATGCGGCTGCTCGGGGTCAACGCGCTCGACCAGCTGGAGCCCGGCCACGTGACACAGTTCGAACGGCTGGTGCCGCGACCCCGGCCGTAGATACACACGGACGGGTCGCCGCCGCCTTGAGGGCCGTCGCTGCCCATACGGAAGCTCCCGAGATACGCGGATGCGCTGACGTTTGGCGAATCCTGGCTAGCAATGAGCGGATTGCCAACTGGGAATGTCACGTTGCTGCTCGCTGACGTCGGGGCGTCGACGCGGTTGCGGGAGAGAGCCGCCGTCGCCGACCCCAAAAGACGCTGACCAAGTTGGTGAAAGCCCATAACCGGTTCTCAGGTGATGCCGGCACCAGCGCAGGCGGCGGCCACATGATGCCGGCGCCATAGAATCCGGCGGCCAAGCCATCCTGTTGCACGGGTCAACGAACCCCGCGGCGGTCAGGCCGCTTGGTTGCCCGGTGGTGCGGGGCCGCCGGGTTCGCCGGGGTCATCGGCCGGCCGCGACGGACCCGAGTCGTCGTCGACGGTCCCACCATCGGCGGGTTGGGTTGGCGCACTGGTGTTCTGGCCCTCCGGTGGCAGATCCTCGGGGGGACGCAGCAGCCGTTCGGGGCGGTGGTAGTAGTTGAGCCGGGCCTGACCGGTGTCCAGGCCCGGAGGTGGAATCCATTCCACCTCACAACGGTCGTTCATCCGGGTCGACCAACCACCGCCGTCGGCGCCGACGCTGCGGTTATCCGGCCCGCACGCCAGGCCCATTTCATCGACGTTGGTGTTCCCGCCATCGACCCAGTCCGCGACGACGTGATGAGCCTGGGAGCCGTACGCGCCGACCGTGCAGCACGGCTTGGTACACCCGCCATCACGGGCGATCAGCATGATCCGCTGGGACGGGGAGGCGACGCGTTTGGTGCGGAACAACTCCAGCGCCGAGCCGGTGGCCCGGTCGAACACCGCCAGATAGTGGTTGGCGTGCCCGGCCATCCGGATCACCTCACTGATCGGCACCACCGTGCCCCCGCCGGTGACACCGACCCCGGCGCGGGACTCCAAATCCTGCAGCGTGGTACGGATGATCACCGACACCGGCAACCCGTTGAGCTGCCCCAGCTGCCCACTCATCAACGCGATCCGCCCGGCCGCAACGAGCGCATCATGCTGGCGCTGGGCCAGGCTGCGATGATCGTTGTCGATCTGGGCCTGCGACGGCGTCCCCGACGTACACGGCTGGTCGTCGTCGGGATTACACATCCCCGGCGCGGCCAACCTCGCGAAAATCGGCTCCCACACCGCCCACGCCTCCGGAGTCAACGTCGCAGACAGGTCGACCATCGCGTCGCCACGCTGCTTGTGCTTGGTGA
>NZ_JBTBFV010000101.1:0-9116 GCF_054786995.1 Mycobacterium sp. ZZG | reverse complement strand
CCACAAAGGCAAACTGCTCGAACGGCCCACCGACATCACCCCGCCGGCACCACCGTCAGACGGCGATCAACACACCGGAACGGAGGTCGCCTGAAACACCCCGATCCACAGGTATTGACAATTCCTCCGCTCACTGTGGAGGAGGGCCTTGCATGCGCTGGCTGATGGACGTCTGCCCGAACAGCCTCGGGTGGCAAACGTGGCTGATCCTGTGCGCCGTTGTCGTCGTGCTGTGGGCCGCCGCCATCGCCAGCGCGACGGCTCTGTTCCGCGCCGCAGCGCCGCAGCGCCGCAGCGCCGCAGCGAGCGGCGTGAGGCATTGGAGGAGCCCGTTCACAGCGGTCACGCTGGGGCGGACTGATGCGTTAACGGTGCAACCGCCACAGCGCTCGCTGTGAGGTGTCAGTACTCGATCAAGCGCGTGACGTAGGGTGTCATGCCGGAGGTGCGCACGGGGGAAATCTTGACGACGGACCCGGTGTAGGGAGCTTCGAGCATCATGCCGTCACCGAGATACATGGACTCGTGCTGGCTGGCGTTGGGGCCGTAGAAGATTAGATCACCACGTCGCATCTGCGATGACGGAACTTTGCGGCCGGCGTTGTACTGCGATCCGGAATAGTGGTCGAGCTTGATGCCGACGCCAGCGAAGGCGTACAGCATGAGCCCGGAGCAGTCGAAGCCGACGGTGTTGGCTCCCTGATCGATGCCCCGAGAGGGACCGTTGGCGTTGCCGCCGCCCCACGAGTAGGGAACTCCCAGTTGTGACATGGCGCGTCGGATCACGAACTCAGAGGCCTGCCGGCCGTTCAGGCTGGGGATGCGTCCATTGGTGATGCCGGGATCTGCGGCGGCGGCCGCCGGGGAGAGAATGCCCAGTTTGGTAAGGAACTTTCGGCCCATGTCGGCAGTCAGCTGCACCGAGGTCGCCATGATCTTGAGGATCGCGTTGATGATGGCTACCGGGTCGCCGGCCACATTGGCGCTGGGCACCATCGGCAGCGTGGTGTCCCAGAGGCCGGCGCCAGAATTGTCGGCCGGCAAAGAGTCGCTTCGGTCCCATTGGTCGCCGGGTGCCTGCGCGGCGCCGGGTTGAGGAACCGTGGGCGCAGTCGCGGTCCCTGCTACCGGCCGGGCGGCACCGAGTCGGGCTTGCGCCGAGTCACGTTCGGCGGCAAGCCTATTGATTTCGTCCTGCCATGCCGCGAAGGTCTGCTGCGCCTCCTGAAGGGCGGCGACCGCGTCGTCCTGGCGGCGCTGCGCCTCGGCGGCGGCGCCCTCAGCGCGCGACCGGGCAGCCGTCGCGGTTGAGAGCTTGTTGGCGTGATCGGTCTGCCTGCGCACGAGGTCATCCCTGACCTTCTGGAAGCTGATGATCAGGCTCTGTTGCGTCGAGGCTCCAGCAAGGATTTCCTCCGGCCCGTTTGCCAGTGGCAGCGCACCCGACGGCCCGTTCATATACATCGATGCGGCGAACTGATCGAAGCGTTGTTGCGCGGCGTCGATCGCCACCTGACTGTCGGCGAGGCCCTGCTCACTGGCGGCAACCTCACGCTGCGCGTCCGCGAGAATGTCGCGAGCAGTAGCAATCTCGACGAGGGCCTTGTTGACGCCCTCTTGCTTGATCTGGATATTGGCACCGACATCGGCTACCCGCTGATTCGCCTCGGCGACAGCCGCAACCAGGGACGGAATGTCCTTGTTGTCGCCGTCTGGTGCGCCGTCATGTTCGGCAGCCGCGATACCTGAAGGGCTGAGCATCAGCGTCGACATCAGTGCGCAGAGTGTGAGAAGTGAAGTGAGGCAACGCATCGGATCTCCTCACCTGGGTTGAGCGTCGTTGGGCTACCGAGCGAGGGCCAGCGCACGGCATTCTCGGATCGGACCTACTGCCCAGCAAAGTACGGAGCACGATAGTAGGCAGTTGAAACGTACATCACTTGCACACCAGGAGAAACGCCAGTCACAGTCTCAAGTCGGTAACGACTCTGCAAGGCTCCGTGCACAACCCGCAGGCGGCCCCTCAATCATCGTCTGTCAACGCTGCGGCGAAGCTGATGCCCAGTTGACAGCTCCCGTGGTTGATCGGCTCCGCCCGCACGGCGGCGTGGAATGCACTGACGAGGCCATGAACACCGGGTGCGGCGCATCGGAACTTTCGAGGTCGGGCGCTACATTGGGGGTCTGGTAGGGGTCGATGGGCAAAGTACTCCAGCTCGTCGTGGACAGCAGGAGTGGCGCGGAATGGAACAGCGAGGGTTCGGCGACCCCAACGCAGTAGTCATGGATTGCGTGTGGGATTGCGCGGGGCCCATCACAGTGGGCGACGGCTTCGACGAGATCTCCCGGAAGCGCCAGTCCTACACCAGTGTGATGCCGACGATGGACAACCTGTACCGCGAGGGTCGGCTGAGGACTCAGCGCCGTGGGAAAGGCTATATATACCCGGCATCGATGGGCCACGAGGGGTGTTCAGCGCGGTTGATGCGGGCTGCTGTCGACTGCGCCGGTGATACCAGTGCGGTGTTGGGCTTCGTGGTCGATCAGATGAGCGCGGAGCAGTGGGCGCAACTGAAGGCGGCTACGTGTAGGGGGCGACGATGATGACTACGGCGCTGTGGCTGCTGCTCTACGGGGGTGCGCTTGCGTGGTTGGCTCCTCCGGTTCTGCGGCGGATGACCGGCCAGGGAATCAGCCCTCACATGGGAGTCGCCGCATGGCTAATCACGGTCGCCGCAACCCTGGCGGCTTGGCTGGTCGCGGTCTCAATGGTCATCGGCGCAACGGCGGACAGTATTCGCACCGGCGCGGTGGTGACGCTGTGTCTTGAACTGTTCGGATTTTCCGAACACACACCGATGGCGGGCAGGATCGGATCTGTTGCCCTCATCGGTATGGGGACCCTGACGTTGGGGTTCGGAGGACTCCGGATGAGCCGTAGCCTGTCCCGCCTACGCGCGCGGAGTCACGAGCACGCACATGCCGCGCGGATCATTGGCCGGCCCACCGGTCACCCCAACGTGGTCGTCGTGGACGCCGACCGGCCCGCCGCCTATTGTGTGGGCGGCCGCCTGAACACCATTATCGTCACCTCCGCGGCCATCAAGACGTTGAACCGGTCGCAACTGAAAGCGGTTCTGGCACACGAAAATGCCCACATCTCGGGGCGCCACCACCACATCCTCATGGGGCTGCGTGCCCTCGCCGTCACTTTGCCCCGCCTGCCACTTTTCGCTACGGCACGCCATTCTGTGGCAGAACTGCTGGAGATGTGCGCCGACGATACCGCCGCGCGGCGCGTCGGCACTCGCCCTCTGCTTGCCGGGCTGATTGCTCTGGCCGGACATCAACCTCCTGTGCACGAAGGCCTCGCCGCAGCGGGAACGGCGGTCGTCGCTCGAGCGGAACGATTGGTCACCCCCACGCGCCGCCATGTGCGATGGCGCCACCGTATCTGCTTAGCTGCCGCGATCATCGCCATGCTTGCGACACCAGCTCTCATCCAGCTGCTCTGCCACCACTGAGGACCTGACGACAGCCGACACGATTGCGGCGGCGAAGACATCGACGCGGTCGACTGAAACCCAAATAGCCGACATCGGATGTCGCGAGAACACGGGCTGGAAGCGGATAGTCGACGACATGCGGGGGGCGCCCGGGCTGTGATCTACGTAGTAACATCGTAGATCACGATATGCTGGTTGTCAGAACCCGCGTAAGCAATCCAGTAACCGCGATGCGCGACGTCGACAGGAGGCTGCCACGACCATCGAGTCACACCTCGGACCGGGTAGTGCCGCATCTCCGGTGGCGGCCGCCGGCCGCATCCGCGTTCTGCTCGTTGAGCCGCGACGCATCTACGCCGACATGCTGGCCCACCGTATGCACGCCGGAGATTTCGCCGTTACGGTCGCATGCTCGGAAACCGCAGCACTCACCGCATTGCGTGTCGTTGACCCCGACGTGGTAGTGGTCTGCGTAGGGCCAACGGACCAGGGTGCTGCTGTCCTTGACCGTGTTCGTCAGGTGGCACAAGGTGGCGTAGTCGCGCTTACTGATGCAGAGATGGCGCCGCTGGTGTCACGTGTCGCAGTGGTGGCGATCGGCGACTCAGAAATGCTGAGTACACGAATTAGACGCGCGCTCAGGCAAATCGGCGTGTGCGGTGCGGCCGACGATACGCAGCGACGGCAAATCGACGACCTCGTGGTCGATGTCGCGGCTCGGCGGGCGTATCAGCGAGGAAAAGATGTAACGCTCACTCGGACAGAGTTCGCGATCCTGCGGGCACTATCCGACCATCCGGGCGAACCCGTGACGTGCCGGCGACTCCAAGAGAGTCTCTGGGGAGCCTCGCATCCCGGCGGTCGGGCTGCTCTGGGCGTGCATGTCGGCAATCTCCGTCGCAAGCTCGGGGACGACCCGACCTGTCCGCGCTACGTCCGCACTGTCCGCGGCATCGGCTACTGTCTCGTCGGTTGATTCGGTCACCCGCTGAGGTGAACGGCTCTGCGAGCGTGCTAATTGGGCCTCGCGCTCAGCTCTCGATAATCCGGACGACGTAGGGCGTCATGCCCCCTGTTCGCACTGGGGAGACCTTAATCGGGACGCCGGTCTGCTGTGCCTCAATCATTTGACCGCCGCCCAGGTAGATAGCTTCGTGCTGACTCCCGCCCGGCCCCCAGAACAGCAGGTCGCCCCGCTTCGCTTGGGAGGGCGGCACCTTTCGGCCGGCGTCGTACTGGTCGCCAGACCATCGCGGGAGCAGAACACCGACGCCGGCGAACGCGAACCGTGTCAGGCCTGAACAGTCAAAGCCCACGGTGCCTGCTCCCTGGTCGACGCCGCGGCTTGGACCGGTGAGGCTTCCGCCACCCCACGAGTAGGGAACACCGATTTGCGTTCCCGCCCTGCGAATCACGTACTCGATCGCCTGCGCACCATTGACCCGATTTCCGCGCACGCTCGTCGACGGATCCGCGGCGGGGCTGACGATTCCCAGGCTGCTGAGGAAGCTGCGACCCATATTCATGGCCGTCTGCGTCGCCATGGCCGTTGCCTGCAGGGATGCGTTCGCGATGGCAACCGGATCGCCGGGAGCGCCCGCGCTCGGTATCTTCGGAAGCAATGGGTCCCACGGCCCGGCGGAAGGTTGGGCCGACGCGACCGGTGCGCACGCGAGGAGAAGCAAGACGACGATAGCGATCACACCGGAGAGCCGTCGAACGCGTCCCGCAAGAGGGATTTCCGGGTCGCAGCGGTCAGTGCGGGCAATTGCCGCACCCTTGCTCCAGACGTGTAATCCCATGTCTTCTCCTCGGTGCGCCCGGCGGTGAGTTACTTCACGCACCAATAGCGGCTCTGATCGCATACGTACGGCGCAGCACCAAAATACGTAGCTCCTACGTAGAAAAGCGTAACTCACAACAGCCCCACTAGTAACACCAGCCACATAATTACAGTAGTGAAATTCGCTGCGGCCGTTCGCTTGAATGCGGCAAGTACTGGACTGAAACCCCGTTTCATTGGTCGGGAAGACGCGCGTGAATGGTGCGCGGATTAACTCAAATGTGCGAGCTTCTCGGAAAGGAGCTCTATGGGCCGTCGTCGGGCGTCAGCAACATTCTGCCCCGGGCGGTTATTTGAAGCCTCGTCGGCGGTACGCGCCGCCATCGGTCATCGGGGAGTCGGTGGCTCCAGTCACGCCGGCAACCGCCCTTACGGCAACGGCGTCTAAGCAGTGATCCCGAATGTGCTGCGGAATAACGGGTTTCAGCGCTGCCGGGCATTGAAGCCATGTCGGCTCGGTGTCAAGAACTTCCGTTGCCTAGAGGTTGGCGTTTCCGGCCTTCCATTGCTCCCAGGGGATGTTCCAGTCGCCGAGGCCGTCGGTTCCCGACAGTGTGGGGCCGGTTGTGTTGATGACTTCGACGATGTCGCCGCGTCGGGTGTTGTCGTAGAACCAGCGGGCGTTGGCCGGGTTGATGTTGAAGCATCCGTGGCTGACGTTGGCGATGCCTTGGCTGCCCACCGACCACGGCGCTGAGTGCACGTAGATGCCGCTGTAGGACATTTGGGTGGCCCATTCGACCTCGGTGCGGTAGCCGTCGGGTGAGTTGAAGGGGACGCCGTAGGTGGACGAATCCATCACCAGGAATGAGTAGCGGTCGCCGATGATGTAGTTGCCGTTGTCGGTGGGCGTTTTGGCTTTGCCCATGGAGATGGGCATGGTTTTGACGACTTCGCCGTTGCGCCGCACGGTCATCGTCTTGGTGGCGTCATCGGCGGTGTCGCCGCCCTGGCGATAGGTGACCTTGATGCCGGTCTCCTTGGTGAAGGCGTCGATCCACTCCTTGGTCAGCGACTCGTGCTGCGCGTTGTAGACCAGCAGGCCGTCCTCCTCCTCGGAGGACGAGCAGGCAGTAAGACCTGCTGCCAGCCCCACCGCGACAATGAGGGCGACGATGCGATTCCAGCGAGTGCGACGGGTTGACATCCACGACACTTTCTCCGAGGTGAGCCTTGGCTAACGAACATACCCTTCGGCAGGGCGCCGTTCTAAGTCGCAGGCCCTTGCTGCAGACGGCGCGCCGCTCTGCCTCGCCCCGTCTCACGGAGCCCCCACTTAGAGTTCGCACCGTGGTGGACAGCTACGAAGTCGTCGACCTCGCCGACTGGACTCGCGGTGAGAGCGAACCAGGAGGTGACGAAGCGAAGCGATGGTTCATAGCACCAGAGACTTCGCCGCATGCCGGGCACTGGTTGTTCAAGCCACGCCGCATCAAAACCCTCGAACTGTCCAAAGAACGTCAGCATCGCGGCGAAAAACCCGACGTGCTCGTTCGCGGAGAGGACTGGGCGGAGAAGATCTCCTACGAGGTCGCCCAGCTGCTGTCTGTGCCTGCAGCGGAAACGGAGTTGGCGACAGTTGTCCAGTTACGCACCCACCAACGCGTCTATGGCTCGATGAGCCGAGACATGCGGCCTCGCGCGTGGGCATGGACCCCGGGAGCAGCATTGCTTGCCGAGCGCGACGACGAGTTCGATGCCAAATCCTGCCGCGGCCATACGATTAGCGCCATTCGCGAAGCATTAGAGGGGCTGCAAGGTCCGGAGGGCACCAGTTACGCCGACTGGACCGCATTCGATGTCTTCGCGGGCTATCTGCTCCTGGACACCTGGATCGCGAACACCGACCGGCATGCGCACAATTGGGGAGTGCTGCAAAACTCCAGGACAGGTAACGTTTGCCTCGGTCCAAGCTTCGATCACGGGTCGGCCCTCGCCGCGGTGACGAGGATAGGGTCCGTGCCCAGCGAATTGAGCAGAAGACCGTCGTGCAGTGGTGCGAGCACGGGCGAACAAAACGCTTTAACGCCGGCGAGGCGATCAGCCTGGTAAATGTCGCCGCTGAGGCCCTGTCAGTCTGCGGAGGCGCGGCACGACAACACTGGACAGCTCAAATAACCGACGTTGACCTGGATCTATGCTTCGATATCGTTGCAGCGACACCAAATCTGATGCTCCTATTTGTGTCAAGCGGCTTTGAGCCAGTTTCTGTAGGTATCTGCGAAGGCGTCGTCGCGTTGTAGTCCGCGTTCGATGCGGGAGATGACGGTGGGCCAGACCCCGAAGTGCTTGGCAGCGGAGGTGACGGTGATGTTCTTGGCTTGCCGTGCCGAGCGCAGGTCTGTGTACTCGGGCACGGCGATTTGTCGGGTCAGTAGTTTGAAGACCTCTCGGGCGATGGCCCGTTTGAGTTTGCGGAGGATCTCCATCCGGGTGTGGCCCAAGGCGATCTGTCGCTGCACGTAGTCCTTGGTCGGCTGGTGATGCGACATGCGCACCAAGGCGATGCGGAACAGAGCATTGTTCGCGGCGCGGTCTCCGCCGCGGCTGAGTCGGTGTCGGTTGGTCTTGCCCGAGGATGCGGGCACCGGCGCCACTCCGCACAGCGCGGCGAATGCAGCCTCACTGTGCAGTCGGTGCGGGTTAGCCCCGGCGGTGATCAACAGCTGGGCCGCAGTGTCCGCGCCGACGCCGTAGGCCGCCCGCAGCCCGGGATTCGCGTCGGCCACGAAGACCTCGATCTGGGCCTGGAGAGCCTCGGCTTGGACCTCGAGGAACTGCACTCGCTGGGCGAGCATCTTGGCCGCGATGAGCACCGACTGCGCCCAGGGGTCGGGCTGCGCTTCGGGGCGGCAGCGGGCGATCGCCTCGATCAGCCTCAATGTTGTTAGTCCACGATATTTTTCACGCACCGCGTCTGGTGTCGAGACCAGCATGGCTTTGAGCTGGTTGATCACCGCGGTGCGGTGCTTGACCGCTGAGCGGCGGGCGATGTGCAGGGCTCGCAGTCCGGAGGTGGCATCGTCTTTTGGGGTGGCCAGTCCGTCGCCGGCCAGAGCGGTGCGGGCAGCGCTGTAGGCATCCAGGGGGTCAGATTTACCCCTGAGCCGTCGGGTGGACTTGACGGCGCGGGTCACCTCGACGACCTCGATGCCAGCACTCGTGAGCGCTCGGGCTATTCCGGCGCCGTAGCTGGCGGTGCCCTCCACGCCGATCCGCTGCACCTGCCCCATCGACATGAGGAATCTGATGGCCGCGGCGTAACCGGCGCCGGTGGTGGGGAACTCGCGGTCACCGATCGCGGCGCCGGTCATGGAGATCGCGGCGATGTGGATGGTGTCGGCGTGGGTATCCGCACCGGCGACGAGGAGCGTGGATTCTGTCAAAATGATGGCGTCCCTTCTGGCCAGCGTTGGGTGGGGCACACACCGGCCAGGGCGGGCAGACAAGACATTGATGAGGAACGGCCAGGCTCCTGATTAGGTCATGTCCGTCCTGTCCGGCGTGAACAAGACGCGCACCGTGTAGGCCGGACAGATCAAATTAAAGACAACCCAGCAGGGCGTCAGTCAGACCCAGAGTCACGACCTACACGGCAACGCTGAGCAATGATCAATACCTGTGGATGAGGCTCGGCGAGGTGGCCTGAAAGTGGGCGCACCTTCCCGAGGATGATCATCACGGAATCAGGTATTCGATCAAGACCGGCGTTGGCGCGCTGGTTGGGAAGGTACGCCCATGCTCACCGTAGTTCACGATGCCGAGGA
>NZ_JBTBFV010000100.1:0-10656 GCF_054786995.1 Mycobacterium sp. ZZG | reverse complement strand
ACCAACAGGAACAACCCGATACCGAGATCGGGCGATCAGCCACGCCCACTGGGACCTATACATCAGCTCAAAGCCTCACAACCAGATTCAACCCCACACCAACCGCCGATCGGTGTATCCAGGCTAAGGAGCACTTCGACAAGCTTCCGGAGGCGTTGCAGACCGCCTGGGACTTCGTCCTGCAGGGACAGTTCACCCAGGCGTTCGCCACCATCACGAGCTGGAACATCTTCGGACTCGGTTACTTCGGCTGGCCGCTGGAGCCCATCTTCAAGATCCCGGGCGAGATCGCGCGGGACTTCGGCCTCAGAGCGGTCGGCGCGGTCCTGGACACACTGTTGGTCGGCAACAACGCGACGACGGGCTACGCCTACTCGCTGTTGAGCCCGCCCATCACGGCGATCTACCAGCTGACCGACATCATGAACGTGATCTCCGCGTCGATCTACGACCGCGACTGGGTCACCGCGATCAGCGAGGTCGTCAACGCGCCGGCAAAGGTGTTGAACGCGTTCCTCAACGGCTACCAGCCCAGCGTGGCCGCGGAATGGGAGTTCTTCCCCGGGCTGTTCAGCAAGGACGGACCGATCGACGCGTTCTTCGTTCAGCTGCCCAAGGCCATCGCCGCGGCGCTGGCCGGCCTGTCCGAGGATGACGAGGCTCAAAATCCCACGGCCGCCGATGAACTGGCCGCGGTATCGTCGACCGGGCTGGCCGGCGAGGACAAGCTGGTGACGTTGCCGATCAGCACCGGCACCGAAGACGGCGCGGCGACCGCTGGAGATGCCGCGGAAGAGGCCACTGAACCGACCGGTCCTGCCGACGAGATCGCTGCCGTCGGCGAGGAGGGCGACGAGGACGTGACCGTCACCGAACCGGCCGATGATGTCACCGGCGAGGAAACCGAAGAGCAACCGGACGCCGACGACGTGGCCGGCGAGGACGAGGACGGCGACGACGGCGACGAGCCGGCCGGCGAATCTGAGGAGGCCGCCGGCGACGACGCGGCCGGTGACTCCGACAGCGACTCATCGGCATCGGGCAGCGATTCCGGAAGCGAGTCCGGTAACCGCAAATCCGACTCTGGCGACAACTCCGGCTCTGGCGACAAGTCCGGCTCCGGCGACAAGTCCGGCAGCGACGAGTAGGGAGTTCGGCACCAGGGCACGGCCCCCTCATCACGAGGGGGCCGTTCCCGTCGACGACCCGGCGATGTGAGATCGCCGCGCACGACTGGGTCCGGAGTTTCCGCGCTCTGTCGGAGGGTAAGCCCTCGGCCATGTCGAGAGTTCGGACGCCCGATTCGTCTGTTGCGACTAGGAAGCCCAGCATTGCTCCGGCCCTGCTACTCGGCCTCGGGCTGGGTGGCTTCGTCGACGGCATCGTGTTGCACGAGATTCTGCAGTGGCATCACATGGTCAGCCATGTGGACGACTACCCGGTGGACACCCTGGCCGGACTCAAAGTCAACGTCCTGGCCGACAGGTTCTTCCATGTCGGTACCTGGGTGCTGGTGTGGGCGGGCACGCTGCAGACGCTGATCGCGTGGCGCAAAGGTCAATTGGCACCCACGTGGGCGTTCCACTTCGGGCTTCTGCTGGCCGGCTGGGGAATCTTCAACGTGGTCGAGGGTGTGATCGACCATCAGATCCTGGGCATCCATCACGTCAGAGACGACCTCGGCGCCCCCCTCCCGTGGGACATCGGATTCCTGATCTTCGGCGCGCTGCTCATCGCGACGGGCTGGGCGCTGTACCGACGCGGCGTCCACACGCTTGAGAGCCGTTCACACCGCGTCGACCACCAATGACCGGCGCCCTGGGTGAGGCGCGTTTTCCTGGCCGACAGGCAGTTCGACCTACACTCAACCCCGCAGAAGTCAGTGAGGACAACGAATGACCGAGCTCGCAGAAGACCGGTATGACGTCGTGGTCGGTGACGTCCACAACCACGAGGACGAAGCCGCTGACACCCGCAATGTCGTGGTCTCCCAAGGTAAGTCACTTGCCGAAGCCGAAGCCGACTTCGAATATCACGCCCGGCGTGTCCCTGCCGAGCACCGCTATGTGCAACTCCGGCACAGCGGAGAGGGCGGCGCCATCGTGAAGACGTATCCGGCCACGGGGTGACCGGCCATCGAGTCCGAAGATGCGCGGCGTCGGGGCTGCGGCTGTGACCGCGGCGGTGCGGCCGCCAGCATTCGGACATATTCACACGCCGGCAGAGCCAGCTCCGTTCCCCACACGACGTGTCAGTCGTCGCCCCGCGGCGGCGGGCTGACGGCGACCCCACCGGACCGGTGCTCCGGCCCCGCGTCCGGGTGCTCGGCGGGAACCCGCTCCCGGAAGCGAGCGGCCTCACTGCTGCCCTGCGGCCGCCGCTCAACGTCATCACCGCGATAGGGGCCGGGCTTGGGCCGAGGCTTCCCACCGGGGAAGGCCAGCCTGATCACTGTGCGCTGCACCGTGAACCATTGTCTGCCGAACCTGCCCGAGTTGTAGGGCAGCTCGTATCGCTGGCAGATGTCCTTGACCTTCGGTGCGATCTCGGCGTAGCGGCTGCTGGGCATGTCGGGGTAGAGGTGGTGCTCGACCTGGTATCCCAGGTTGCCGCTGATGAGGTGGAACAGCGGGCTGCCTTCGATGTTGGCGGCGCCGATCAGCTGGCGCACGTACCAGCCGCCGCGGGATTCGTCGGCGACCTCTTCTTCGCTGAAGGTATAGGTCTGGTCCGGGAAGTGACCGCAGAAGATGATCGCGTGCGCCCACACATTGCGGACCACGTTCGCCAGCGCGTCGGCGGCCAGTGTGCGCAGGTAGGTGCTTTCCACACCGGGTAGTACGCGGTCGAGAACCGTTGCCAACCCTGCGATCCGGCCGCTGCGTCCAGGAAGTTGCCGGAGCCGGCGTCCGACGCGGGACTGCTTGGGCTGATCTATCCGATCACCCAGCGCGAGCTTGGCCAGCCCGAAGGCTGCCGCGCTGATCAGAGGCCAGCCGATGTAGTCCTTGACGATCTGCTGGCGGGCCTTACCGGCGATGCCCTTGAAATCGGCTTTCAGGTCGGCCATCGTCTTCTGTCCACGCCACAGCGCCTCGACGTCGGTGTCGTGCAGGGCGACACCCCACTCGAAGAGAACCATGAGGAGAAAGTTGTACAGCGGTTGCCCCAGGTTGGCGCGCCGCCACTTCTGGTTGGGGTCGACGCGCATGATCTCATAGCCGAGGTCTTTGTCTTTGCCGCGGATGTTGGTGAATGTGTGATGGATGTAGTTGTGTGAGTGCTTCCACGCTTCCGCGCTCGACGCGGTATCCCAGTCCCATACCGACGAATGGATATCCGGGTCGTTCATCCAATCCCATTGACCGTGAAGGATATTGTGCCCGAGTTCCATGTTCTCGAGGATCTTGGCCATGCTCAGACACGCGGTGCCGAGCACCCACGCCGTCGGTGACCGGGACGCCAGTAATAGGACCCGGCCGGCCACCACGATCTGGCGCTGCACCGAGATGACCATCTTGATGTAGTTGCGGTCGCGTTCGCCGAGTTCGGCAAACACCTCGTCGTGAATGGCGTCGAACTCCTTGGCGAGCTTCTCCAACTCTTGTTCACTCAAGCGGGCGAGCGGACTCTCGATCGATGCTGTCATGTCAATCCTCCTGCGTCACAACTCAACTGCAATATCGCCTTCCGGGGCGTGAATACAGATCCGGATGTCCTGCCCGGTGGGTTCGGTCACTTCACCCGATCGCATGTCGCGTACCCGCCCCGACTTGAGCGTTCCGACGCAGGTGTGACAGATACCGATCCGGCACCCATAGGCAAGATTGAGGCCGGCCTGCTCCCCAGCCTCCAAGATCGGTGTGCCGCCGTCGCAGTCGACGGTGGTGTCGCTGTCCAGGAACGTCACTTCACCGCCCTCTCCGTCGCCGGCGTTGCCGCTGATCTTGGGTTGAAATCGCTCGTAATGCAGCCGGTCTGGATCACCGTGTTGCTCCCAGTGGTCGATGAGCCCGTCGAGGAGCGCACCCGGGCCCGAGCAGAATGCCTCGCGGTCACGCCAGTCGGGACACAACTCGTCGAGGTCGGCAGGTGACATGCGGCCACGCTCGGAGGTGAGCCGAAGGTCGAGCCGCATCGTGTCGTGACGGCGTTGGAGGTCTTCCAGCGCGGACAGGAACATCACCTCGTCACGAGTGCGGTCCGAGTGCAAGACCACGACGTCGTCGATCTCACCACGATGGTCAAGGCTGCGAAGCATGCTGATGATCGGGGTGATACCGCTGCCGGCGCTGATGAATAGCATCTTGGCCGGCAGCGGCTCCGGCAGGGTGAAGACGCCTTCGATCTCGCCGAGCCGCACCACCTCGCCGGGTTGGATCTTGTGCACCAGGTACGGCGACACGACGCCGGTGTCCACCTTCTTCGGGGTGACGCTGATCAGCCCGTCCTCCGGCTCGGGGTCCGACGTCAGCGAGTAGGCGCGCCAGTGGTAGCGGCCGTCTATGACGAGCCCGAGCCGGACGTACTGGCCGGGTTTGTGTCCCGGCCACTCGTAGCCCGGCCGGATCAGCACGCTGGCCGCCTCGCTGCCCTGGGGCTCGACACGCTCGACCTTCCCGCGCAGCTCCTTGGTCGTCCATAGCGGGTTGACCATCTCCAGATAGTCGTCCGGGCGCAGCGGACGGAACAGATGTCCGATCGCTCGTAGCAGCATGCGGCGCCCCCGCGGTACCGGTGGCCGTGCGCCACGCTCCGCCATTCCTCACCCCTTCACCTGCGGATTCCTGTGCAGTGATCGGCATCACATCAATGGTTAACCCTGTTGCTGCCTCCCCGGCCCTACTCGAAACCTGCGAAAGCGTGGAGCCGAAGAAATGCCGCCTACCAGCACCGCCCACCCGTGGCGATAGCCAGCGACCCTGACCAAATAGTGTTGCGAAAGAACACCTTTCGCCTGGTGACATCGGTTCCCCGAGTGTATTCACAGCGGCTGTGGTGCCCGTCGGCAAGTCGGGTGAAGCTGCACACTCACTCAAGGTCTCGGGTCGGAAGACAACCGGCGCAGACTGGACTGATGAGAATCGCCATCAGCGGCGCCGGTGTGGCCGGCCCGGCGCTGGCGTACTGGCTTCACCGCAGCGGCCACACCCCAACGCTGATCGAGAAGGCGCCGGCCCTTCGTACCGGCGGCTACATGATCGATTTCTGGGGACTCGGCTACCAGGTGGTCAAACGCATGGGTCTCGCGGACTCCGTGCGCGCCGCCGGTTACGACATCCAGTCGATCCGCAACGTCGGTCCCGACGGTGAGATCAATGCCGAGCTGGGCGTGGACATGGTGCGACGCGCGATCGGCGGGGACTTCACCAGCCTGCTGCGCGGCGACCTGTCCGCTGCCCTCTACGCCGCGACGGCCGGCACTGTCGAGACGATCTTCGGCGACATCATCACCGGCATCGACGAGGACGCCGACGGCGTGCGCCTGCACTTCGATCAGAGCCGGCCTCGGGATTACGACCTTCTCGTCGGCGCCGACGGGCTGCACTCCGCGGTGCGTCACCTGGCCTTCGGGCCGGAGGAAAACTATGCGCGCTACCTCGGAGCGAAGGTGGCCGCCTGCGAAGTCACCGGCTACCGACCCCGCGACGAACTCGTCTACGTCAACTACAGCACCCCCGGCCGTCAGGTGGCGCGAATCGCACTACGCGACGACCGCACCATGTTCTTGTTCGTGTTCCGGGACGATCGTGATGATTCGAGCACGTCTGCGCTCAGTCAGCTGCGCGAGCATTTCGGCGGAGCCGGGTGGGAATGCCCGCAGATTCTGTCCGCCATCGACGGCGTGGACGATCTGTACTTCGATGCCGTCAGCCAGATCCAAATGCCTCGCTGGTCCCGCGGGCGGGTGGTTCTGATCGGTGATGCGGCCGGATGTATCTCGCTGCTCGGCGGCGAGGGCACCGGTCTGGCGATCACCGAGGCCTACGTTCTGGCCGGGGAGCTCATGCGGGCGAGCGACGACCACCGCGTCGCGTTTGAAGCATATGAGCACCGGATGCGTCCCCTCATCGAGGCCAAACAGGCAGCGGCGCGCAGATTTCTCGGCTTCTTCGCCACACGAACCCGACTCGGTCTGCGGTTCCGTGACATGTCGATGCGCGCACTCAAATGGCGACCGTTCGCGAAACTCGTCACGCGAGGGGTACGCGACGACGTCTCGTTACCCGACTACGAGCTGCGGTAGCGCTTCTGTCGGCGTCCGCCACAGCATGGTGATCCGAGGCTCACAGATGACGGTCACTATGGGGTTCGAGGCGGCAGATCGGCTTGATCGTCGGTGTTGCTCCGGTACCGGCGGAAGAACGTCAGGAAGTACGCCTGCATCACCGCGAAGATGAACGCCGTGCTGATGCCGAACAGCAGAACGCCGTTCACCGCCTCCAGTGCGCTGATCAAACGCAACCGCTCGGGCAACACCAGACCGGGGACATCAAGCGAAACCATGGTGCCCAAGGAATAGACCGACGCATCGGTGAACGAGTCGAATGCTCCCAGCCACCGGTAGGCAGACGCCCAGAGCACACCCTCCAGACCGTGCAGGACCACAAGCGTCAGCGCGACGACTGCGATGCTGCCGCTGACGATCAGAATCGCCCGTTTAGGGCCGAACGCGTTCTTCTCCAACCGGTTCCGGATCCGCGCCTCCAGACGGAATGCCATCACCACCACCCCGGTCGTGTGGATCGCAATGGTGAGCACGATGAGCGACAAACCCACGATCCAGCTCGCAAGGTCCACGCTAGCTCCTCGATCAGCAGCGTCAGAATTACAGCGTTGCAAGCAATTTACCGACGGCGGCGATGACGTCTGAACCGGTACGGCCCGCCTGAAGCGAGCGCTCCCGGAACGCTTCGACTCGGTCGAATCCCTGCGCAACCTGCCTCGTCGTTCGACGTCCTATTTGCAGCGGTCCAGAAAGTCGACCGCAGGCTTTTTGATGGCCTCCAGTTCAGCCCGCACCTGCGGATTGGCATCCAGGTACTGCTGCACCTGCGGCTGCATCTCTTCCCGCGATTGGCCTTTGAGAGTCGCGAAGAAATCGTTCACGGGCGGATGCGTGAACAGATAGGCGGAGACGGCCGCCGCGACCCCCGCCCGCACCCCGGCCCAATCCGCGGGCGAACAGTTCGGCGGGGCGGGTGGAGGTGGTGGCGGCGGCTGAGCGGCTGCCGAGATCCCGCCGAAAAACGTTGCGCCGAACAACATGACTGAGCTGACGGCTCCCAGTGCTGCCCGGCGGCCACAACGTTGTAATGGCAACGTCATCACAGCTCCTCCTTCAATGAATGAGTGAAATGCTCATCGCGGGAGGGCGGTCGGCTGAACCGGCATTGACGGCCGACGTGTCTTCCGCGAGACAGGGACGCAGCGCGACCGGGACGGGCATCGAGATCGCTGGGATAGAGCCCCACTGGGCTGATCCCGGCCTTGTGTAGCACTGTCGTCATCGCACGGCTACTTCCGCGATTCAGAGGGGGTGCGGCTTCCGGCACCCTGTGGGGCTCACGATATGTCCACCGACCTCAGCGTGTGCGCATATTCGCCATTGCGGGACTATTTGAAAAGTCACGCAAAGCATTTCGCGACACCGCCACCGGTTTCCCAGCCGCGCTGCGCTTTAGAAAGCGGCTTATGTGCTTCTGCGTCGATTCGCACACCGAAGGCAGCAC
This sequence comes from Mycobacterium sp. ZZG, assembly GCF_054786995.1. Classification (NCBI taxonomy): domain Bacteria; kingdom Bacillati; phylum Actinomycetota; class Actinomycetes; order Mycobacteriales; family Mycobacteriaceae; genus Mycobacterium; species Mycobacterium sp. ZZG. Next base: position 2,923 of record NZ_JBTBFV010000100.1, on the reverse strand, counting down.
ACGCTCCTTAGAATCTCTTCGAGGCGAACGAGAGAAGACGTCCATGAAGCCTTGGGTACAACGCATCGCCGTGTCCGCCGTCGTTCTGACCACGTTGCCGCTGATCGAACTGTCCACTTCACCCGTCGGCCACGCTCAACCGCCACCGCCACCGTGTCCCCCGGGCATGTACTGGAACTTCACCACGCTCATCTGCGAATTCCCGCCACCGCCCCCGGTGTACATCGACCCGTGGCTGCCCGTCTACGTTCCGGACCTCGTCGACGTCGACCTCGACCTCGATGTCCCTGTCCCCGGGCCTCCTAGGCCACCTGGGCCACCCGGGCCACCAGGAGTCGGCGGGCCGGGACCACCTGGAGTAGGAGCCCCGGGACGGCCGGGAGCCGGACGTCCCGGACCTGCGCCGCGACCTCCCGCCCCGAGGCGCGGCGGTGGACGCCGTCGCTGACATCACTTTCCCGGGAAGGTGCCTGCGGTAGCGAACCGGATCGACCGCTAGTCCAGCTTACCCGGGTCTCCCGTCTTGCGAATCATCCTGTCCGCCAACCATTACCACTTCTGGGCGGTTCCGTCCGACGACGTGCCGGCCATGTGGGCGCGCGGTCGCCGACCTGCCGCGGGGCCGCTGCGGCCAAAGCAAGCAGCCGGCAGGCGAGTTCGCGAGTGTCTTGGATCGGTCGCCACAGAAGGCTGGAGTGGTTCACCAGACCACCCGAACTGTCAGTGAAGTCGTGATGCTTGCGACGTCCGTTCTTGTCGGTGGTCGAATGTATGTTCGAAGTATGTCGGGGAGCGAGGTGCGGGCCGCGGTGAGCGGGTTGCGCCGCGCCTTCGATGAGGTGGCGGCCTGTGAGGTTGATTTGTTGACCCGACCGGATTTGGTGGCGGCCCTGGATGAGCTGGAAACCCTGTGGTGTCAGCTGCCCGCGGTGCGTCATCGGCTGCTGGCCCGGTTGCAGGCTGAGGCGACCCCGCGCCAGATGGGTGCGAAATCCTGGAAAGAGGTGCTTTCGGTGCGTTGGCGGCTCTCGACCGGTGAGGCGCATCGGCGGTTGAGCGAAGCGGCGGTGTTGGCGCCGCGCCAGTCGTTGACCGGCCCGGCCCTGCCGCCGGTGCTGCCGGCCACGGCGATCGCCCAAGCGCACGGGCTGATCAACGCCGAACACGTCGACGTGATCCGCCGATCGCTCAACAAGGTGCCGGGCTGGGTCGACACCGCCACCCGGGAGCGCATTGAGGTTGATCTGGTGCGTACTGCGGTCGGTAACGGCCCCAAGGAACTCAAGGACTGCGCGGAGCGGACGTTGTTTCTGCTCGATCAGGACGGCCCCGAACCCGATGAAACCGAACGCGCCCGCAAACGCGCGGTGTCGAGGTCGCCCCAGCGTGGGGATGCCATGGTGGATCTGCGCGCCACGCTGACTCCGGAGGCGTGGGCGGTGTGGGAGCCGATTTTCGCCCGGTTGGCCGCGCCGGGGATGTGTAATCCCGACGATCCCGAGCCGTGCACGTCGGGGACGCCGTCGCAGGCCCAGATCGACAACGATCAGCGCAGCCTGGCCCAGCGCCAGCATGATGCGCTGGTCGCGGCCGGGCGGATCGCCCTGATGAGCGGCCAGCTCGGGCAGCTCAACGGGCTGCCGGTGTCGGTGATCATCCGTACCACGGTGCAGGATTTGCAGTCCCGGGCCGGGGTCGGTGTCACCGGCGGGGGCACGGTGGTGCCCATCGCCGAAGTGATCCGCATGGCCGGGCACGCCAACCACTATCTGGCGGTGTTCGACCGGGCCACCGGCTCAGCAATGGATTTGTTCCGCGCCAAGCGCATCGCCTCCCCGGCACAGCGGATCATGCTGATCGCCCGTGACGGCGGGTGCACCAAACCTGGCTGCACCGTGGGCGCCTACGGCTCTCAGGTCCATCACGTGGTCGCCGACTGGGTCGATGGCGGGAACACCAACGTCGATGAACTCGGCCTGGCGTGCGGGCCGGATAACCGCAGCGTCGACCCCGACGGCGGTGGGTGGTCGACCCGGATGAACGCCCGCTGCGAGGTGGAATGGATCCCACCCCCGCAGCTGGACACCGGTCAGGCCCGGCTCAACTACTACCACCGACCCGAACGGCTGCTGCGACTCCCCGAGGATCCGCCACCGCAGAGCCAGAACACCAGTGCGCCAACCCAACCCGCCAACAGCGCGACGGTCGACGCCGAGCCGGGTCCGCCGACACCGGCCGATGACCCCGGCGAACCCGGCGGACCCGCACCACCCGACAACCAAGCGGCCTGACCGCCGCGAGGTTCGGTGACCCGTGACACAGGATGGCTCACCCGTCAGGTCAATGAGCCACACCGCCTCGCCGAAGGGCTATCTGGGCGCCGGATTGGTGACGCTTGGCGTTCTCGGCGTGCGCGTGTCACCTTCGCTCACCCGTAGGCGGGATACCGGTTCTCCCAGATGGCGAGTTGGTCTGTGCGGTGGCCGCGGGCGATTCCGATCTCGGGGCCGAGCAGCATCGTGGCCCCGCCGCTACCGTCGTAGCGTTCCCAGGGCTCTCCCCCGCGAATGAATTCCAGCCACAGGTCCTGCATGGCATCTGACATGTGGCGCGCCGCCTCGTCAGCACCGGCCAGGGCGGGCGCGGCGTCCAGGTTGCCGAAGACCAAGGGCAGGCACGAATCGTGACATGCCCCCAGTCCGGCACGTGGCGACGGCCATTGGAGTTCGTAGCGGAACACCGCGTGGCCGCGCTCGGCGTGTGCGCGGACGAACTGCTCGGTCGGCGCGGTGAAGTTGGGGTTCCCCAGAAAAAGTGGACGCGGTTAGCTTGCTTCCAGGGTGACACTCATGGTGCGTTCGTAGCTAATTGGTGAGCGCTGACCGATCGCCGAGTGCCTACGTTGATGATTGTAGAATCGCAT
>NZ_JBTBFV010000099.1:0-10817 GCF_054786995.1 Mycobacterium sp. ZZG | reverse complement strand
CCGATCATCAAACAAGACACCAAAAACTGGCATCCAAAAACAACCCACCCCTAAACGGGAAAAAGAGGCAGGCCAAAAAACAACAAACAAAAACCACCAAACACACTATTGAGTTCTCAAACAACACGCCCCCAGACCTGCCGCGCAGCAACCCCGGCTCGAAAGCCGTGATCCTCGTGCGGACAGATGAGGACATCCGCCGGAGCGGACTTCCCTCTGGAGTGCCGCCGCGCTCTCCGGGTTTTGGGCCCGTGTCGCAGCGACTCCGATAAGTTACGTCAGGGATAACGCCGAGTCAAATCTGCTGCTAGAGCGTGTTTTTCGACCGGTATCCGGTGCACGCCCCGTCAGGGGTTTTCGGCTCGCGATCATTCAACGACCGGCCCACCGGATTTGTTCCCCATTGCCGATTACGCGCTGACCAGGCGATTCGTCCACGACATCAGCCCACCCGCTCTATTCCGGCGACATTGCGCTTGCCGCGGCGGAGCACCAACCACTTGCCGTGGAGGTAGTCCGAGGGCTGGGGCGACCACTCGTCTGTGGTGATCTTCACGTTGTTGACCGACACCCCGCCTTCGGCGATGGTCCGGCGGGCCGCGCCCTTGCTCGCGGAAAGTCCGGTAGAGACAAGCAATTCCGTGATCGAGTCGTTACCGCCCGGCTCAAGCTGGGCCACCGAGGCCTCTCTCAGTGCCGCCGCCAACGTGGGTTCGTCGAGCTCCGCCAACTCGGCGCGCCCGAACAGCGCCTGGCTCGCGTGCTCAACGGCCACGGTCGCCGCCTCGCCGTGCACCAGGTTGGTGAGCTCTCGGGCCAGCCGTCGCTGGGCCGCCCTTTCATGCGGACGTTCGGCCGTCGCCTGCTCGAGCTCGGCCAGCTCGTCGGCGTCGAGGAACGTGAACCAGCGCAGATACGGCACGACGTCGGCGTCGGCGGTGTTGACGAAGTACTGGTACCAGGCATACGGGCTGGTCATGTCCGGATCGAGCCAAAGGCTGCCGCCGCCGGTGGACTTGCCGAACTTCTTGCCTTCGGAGTCGGTCACCAGCGGAGTGGTCAGGGCGTGCACGCTGGCTCCGGCCTTCTGCCGGACCAGCCGCACGCCGGCGATGATGTTCCCCCATTGATCAGATCCGCCGACCTGCAGGGTGCAGCCGTACCGCTGGTGCAGTTCGACGTAGTCATTGGCCTGCAACAGCATGTAGCTGAACTCGGTGTAGGAGATGCCTTCCCCCTCGAGCCGCCGGCGGACGGTGTCGCGGTCGAGCATCACGTTGACCGAGAAGTACTTGCCGACATCGCGCAGGAACTCGATCGCCGACAGCTCACCGGTCCAGGACAGGTTGTCGACGACGACCGCACCGGTGCGCGAATCGTCGAACTCCACAAACCGCTCAAGCTGACCGCGGATGCGATCCGCCCAGTCGGCGACGGTGTCGGCGGTGTTCAGCGTTCGCTCCCCCACATCGCGCGGATCACCGATCATCCCGGTGGCACCCCCGGCGAGCACGATCGGGCGATGGCCGGCCTGCTGGAATCGGCGCAGAGTCAACAGCGGGATCAAATGACCGGCGTGCAGGCTCGGCGCCGTCGGATCGAATCCGGAATACACCGTGACGGGCCCGTCGGCCAGCGCCTCGGCCAGCGCATCGCGGTCGGTGGACTGTGCGATCAGCCCACGCCATTCCAACTCATCGAGGATCGACGTGCCCTTAACACTCACGCATCGATCTTCCCGTACTAGTCGCTGCGCCCCGGCACCGGTGCCCGCGGACTGCGCCGGTAGGCCGACACCTCGGGATGGCCGGGCAGCCATATCCGCCACGGGCGGTCGGCCGCCTTGCTCACTCCCACGCGCGGCCCGGTCTCGCCCACACGTAACTGTCCCAGTTCCAACCGGACCGGAGCCGACGAATCGAACAGGTCGATTCCGTTGTCGTCCATCGTGATCCCGAGCGCCGAACACAGATTGCCCGGACCCCGCGCCAGCGCGACTTCGCGCACCGCCGGACCGCGACGGGTCCAGGCCCGGTCATGACCGGTGTCGATCACCGCCGCACGCAGTAGCACGGCCGCCGCGACGCCGTCGCTCGCGCACACCACGTTCGCGCAGACGTGGATGCCGTGGCTGCGGTAGGTGTAGAGCCGTCCCGGCGGGCCGAACATCACGGCGTTGCGCAGGCCCGGCCCGCGATAGGAGTGTGCTGCGGCATCCGGCCACGGCCCGTCTTCGGGGCCGCCGTAGGCCTCGACCTCGACAATCGTCGCGGCCACCCGGCGACCGGCCAGACGGGCCCCCAACAGCAGGCGCGCGGCAGTGAGCGGATCGACCGCGAGTAGATCAGCCGACACGTCCGGGCTGAAACACGTCGGCCAGGGCGTCGGCGACGACACGGTAAGCGACGTCCTCTTCGGCATGGACCCCGGGGAAGAAGTAGAAACCGTGCGGCATGCCGTCGGGAAAGTACTCGTGCGCGACCCCGCCGGCCGCGCGGATGCGCGCGGCGAACGCGCGGGCGGAATCGACGATCGGATCGTGCGTGCCGGCCACGACGACCGCGGGCGGGTAGTCGGTCAGGTCGCCCTCGATCGGGCTCACCCACGGGTGCTTCCACGGCGCGGTCGCCACATAGGCGCCGCGGATGAAACCGGCGAGGCCATGTCATAGACGATTCCGCGCGGCGCCAGCTCCAGGAACGACGGCCACCGCTCGAACTGGAAGTCGGCGAATGCGCCGAGCATCACCACGGCGTCCGGCACCCGCACACCCTCGTCGCGGGCCCGCAGCGGGATCGCACCGGCGAAGTTCGATCCCGCCGAATCCCCCGCCACGGCCACGCGGGTGATGTCGGCGCCGAGGTCCGAGCCGTGCCGGGTGATCCAGGTGTAGACGTCGAACGCGTCGTCGAACGGGACGGGGAAGGCGTACTCGGGCGCGGAACGGTAGTTGGCCGAGACCACCAGCGCGTCGTTGGTGAAGGCCAGTTTCCGGGCGAGGAAGTCGCAGTCCTCGGAGGAACCGACGGTGAACCCGCCGCCGTGGTAGTAGACGATCACCGGCAGCAGGCCGGACTCGCAGGACCGGGGCCGATACACCTGGCAGCGCGCCACCCCGTCGCGCACCGGCAGATACACCTGGTCGACGTCGACATCCGGTACCGCGTCGGCTCCGGTGGCCGGCACCAGCGCGGGATCGGGCTGATGTCCGTCGCCGATGTAGCCGGACCGCACCGGTGCGATCATCAGGTCGCGCAGTGCAACCGGGTGACGGTTGTTGGCGATCACCCGGTACATCGGCATCGCGGGATCGTTGGCGTCGATGTAACTGAGCCCGTCGATTACCGTCGGCGCGGTGACGTCCTTCTTCCCCGGGGGAATCGCGCGCAGTGAATCTCGGACCAAGCGTCTACCTAGGACTGCCCGACAGCCGACATCAAGCGCTGATGCTCTTGGTCGTCCACATCGACGGCCTCGTCGATCAGTAGCACCGGGATGCCGTCGTCGATGCGGTACTTGCGACGCAGCCGCGGGTTGTACAGCGCGTCATCGACCTCGACCAACGGGCCGCGGTCCTGCGGGCAGACCAGGATGGCCTTGAGGGTTTCGTCCAGCGCCATCGGTCAGCGACCCGGCATCGGGAAGATCGTGTCGCCGTCCTGGATCATCGGGTTGCCCTGATTGGGCGCCCACGCCGGACCCGTCGGGCCCATGCCGACCTGCGGGCCCGGAGACGTCGGACCGGACGGCGTCCCGTTCGCAGACTGGGCGAGCACCTTGCGCTGATAGTTCAGCGTCGACTGCAGCGCCTCGATCAGCGGGCCCTGGTTGGGACGCGAATCCAGGCCGGCCGCCAGCGCCTGGGTGTTGGCGATCGACGGCCGGATGCCGCGGGCGCGCAGGTTCATCACCTGCTCGATCAGCTTCGAGACCTGACCACCGCCGCGGCCGCTCTGGTACTCCTGCGAGATCATCATCAGGACCTGGTCGGGTGAGATGGCCGGCTTGGGCGGCTCCTCGGCTTTAGTGGTGGGCTGTGCGGACGCCGTCGGCGCGACGCCGACGACCAGGCCGAATCCGAGAGCGGCCCCGAGGAGCGCTCCCGTCGCCGCGCGGTGCAGCGACCAACCGGTCTTCTTGTCCTGCGTCGTCATCCCAACCTCCACGCAACCTCGGTAGTCGCCCCGGCGAGCCTAACAGCGCACACCGGGGCGGGCATCACTGCTGACCGCCCGCGATCTCGGTGCGCACGGCAGCGGTCAACCGCTTGTACCGATTGCTATCGGGGTCCAGGTACCAGGCGTTACGGGACGGCTTCGGGATGCCCTTCTCCTGCAGCGGCCCTGCCAGCGGACGGAACGTCGCGGTCAACGTCATATCGGAGACGACGTGCACGATGTCGGGGGCCTCACCGGCCGGCAGGTCGGCGAGCGCCTCGGACAGGTCGGCCGACGGGATGCTGCCGCCGGGGCACAGCGCCAGCGCGGTGACGGCCAGCGTGTCACCGTTGTCGGCTTCCACCCCGTAGGTGACCGCCATGTCGACGGCACCGAGTCTGCCGACCGCATCGTTGACCGTCGCGGCGAACACCGCCCCCCGCGCCGTGTGGATCACCGACGCGCGGTTGTCGACCAACCAGTAGTCGCCGTCCTCGTCGCGGCGGAACAGGTACTCGGTGGACACCCAGGTGTCGGCGGGGGCGAACACGCCGCGCTTGACCGAGGCCAGCGGGTCCACGGGTCCGCGCGGGTGCGCCAGCAGCACACCCACCTCCCCGGCCTCGGCACGCCGCACGAAACCCTGATCGTCCTCGAGGATCAGGTCGCCGTCGGGGTCGTAAGCGGCCAGCGCGATCTCGCCTCCGCCCGGCAGCGGCCTGCCCTTGCTGCCGATTTTGGCGCCCTTGACGTTGGCCAGCACCGCCTGACCGTCGGTGGTGGCGAAGAACTCGACGACGTTGGCCGGTTCGAACACCTCGACGACCCGCTTCCACAGCCCCGCGGGCATTCCGGAGCCGATGAACAGCCGGATCGGATGGCCGCCGTTCAGCGCGAACGCCGGGTCGTCGATGACCTCGCGCAGCATCGCCCAGGTGTAGGACACCACCGTCACGCCGTACTGCCGGATCTCCTGCAGGAAACGGTCCGGGCGCAACTCGCGCGACAGGGCCACCCGGGCGCCGCCGACGACCGCGCCGCCGAGGCTGACCAGCAGTCCCGATTGGTGGTGCAGCGGGGTCAGGCAGTAGACGGTGTCGCTGCGGCTGAGGTTGGCCGCCGAGGCGGTGCCGAACGCCGACAGCGCCCAGCGGTAGTTGGTGATCTGGCGGGCGACCAGGTCGCCGCTGATCGTGCTGAACCCGATGAACGCCAGGTCGCGGGCCAGGCCGGGGTTGGGCCGGTACCAGCCGGGCAGGTCTACCAGGTCCGGGTCGATCTTCTCCATGTCGATTACGTCGGCGTTGTCGGGCAAGTGGAGGTCGCGGGATTCTCCGCCGCCGAGCACCAGCACCCGCATGTCGAGCTTGCGCGCCACGTCGAGGTTGGTGGGGTCGGCGATGATCTCGGTCACCGCGCCCAGCCGCGCGGCTTCGGCGAGGTCGGCGTCGGGCGGCATCAGCACGGCCACCGCGCCGAGCCGGGACAGGGCCGCGATCGCGACCAGAGCGCTGGGCCGGGTTTCCATCAACACCCCGACCCGGGTGCCCTGTCGCACACCGACCTCGATCAGGCCGCGCACCACGTTGTTGATGCGGCGGTCGACGGCCTCATAGGTGTGCACGCGCCCGTCGAACAGCAGCGCTTCCCCGTTGGGCATGTCTCGGGCCTGCTCACTCATGATGCGGCCCAACGAGATTCGCGTGTGGTCGTTGACCTGGCCGAGGCGGGCCAGGCGCGGCAGGGTGCGCGCGGTCTCGACGGCGAGGGCCCGCGCCGACTTGTTCGCCGTGACGAGCGCGTCGGCGGCCGATTTGGCCAGAGTGAAGGCCATCTCGGTGGCCGCGGTGGCACTGTGCGCCAGCCGTGAGGTCAGCGACACCCCGCTCTCGGTGGGCTCGGACGGCTGCACCGGCATCGGCGTGACCCCGTCGGGCATACTGCCGCCGCTGTCGAGCCAGCGCACCCACTCGGCCACCGTCGGCCAGGTCTGTGTCGCGGCCTTGGATCCCACCACGAGCCCGAAATGGCCTGCGCGGATCGAGAACTCGTAGACATCGGCCTGCGGCGCGGCCCGCTTGATGCCCCGCACCGACGCCGGCTGCCCGATGTCGTCGACCTCGCCGATCACGGCGAGCACCGGGCAGCTGATGTCGGACAGCGTCACCAGGTCACCGTGGATCGAGAAGCCACCGGTCATCATGCGGTTGTGCGCGATGAACTGCTTGAGCAGCTCGGAGATCGCGGGCCCCGACCACGCGATCCAGCCCTCGGAGGCCAGGAACCGCCGCTGCTGCTCACGCGGCAGCAGCGCCTCCCGGTCGTGTAGCTGACGCAGGAAATCCAACCGAGACTGCGCGGTCTTGACCGGATCGAGCATCTGAAATCCGGTGCGCGCCAACCATCCCGGGATGTCGATGCGGCTGAACACGTGGTCGGCCATGAAGTCGGCGGCCGCCGGGGCCAGGCTCGCCGGCAGGTTCATCGGAAGCGCGGCCAGCGTGTCGACCGGCGACCCGAACGCGACGATGCTGGCCAGATCCTTGGACCGGCGATACGCCGCCGTCTGATAGGCGAACATGCCGCCCTGCGAGTAACCGGCCAGGTGGACGTCACGCCCGGTGACGGTTTTGACCGTGTCGATGGCCTCGCTGAGCGCGACCACGTGATCGGCGAGGTTGCGCTGCATCCCGCCCTCGATCTTGTCGGGGGAACCGAAGTCGATGACCCACGGGTCGATTCCGGCCTTGTGCAGGATGCCGACGGCGCCCTCGTCGCGGGTGACGTCCCACATGTCGGCCGACATCATCATCGGGTGCACCATCAGCACCGGTGCGCCGACGGGCTTGCCGCCCGGCCGGGTATCGGGCGGGAAGTAGCGGCGCAGCCGGTACATCGGCACGCTCTGGACGATCTGGAACGGCGACGGCACGGCGCCGGTCTCCAGCCCGCCGTAGCGCAACACCTCGAGCCCGTTCTGTGCAGTCGCGACCAGTCGCCCCACAGGCCTCGTGATCGCCGAGAGGTCCACCACTGCTCACTCCCCACTGTGCCGTCCAGCCGCCTGATTCCGACGTGGTCATGATGGCACAGGGCGGATCGCCGGTTTCTGGTAACGACCGTGGGCCCACTAGTGTCGGCAGACGATGGCACACCTGCTCGGGGGTGAGAACCTCCACCTGGAGTACCCCACCGGGGTGGTGTTCGACGCGGTGACCCTCGGCGTCGGCGACGGCGACAGGATCGGCATCGTCGGACGTAACGGCGACGGCAAGTCCACCCTGCTCGGGTTGTTGACCGGTCAGATCGCCCCGCACGCCGGCCGGGTGACGCGCCGCGGCGGGGTACGGGTCGGTGCGCTCGACCAGGCCGACATCCTCGATCCCGACCACACGGTGGGCTGGTCGCTCGTCGGCGGTCGGGCCGAACACGAGTGGGCCGGCGACGCCCGGATCCGTGATGTGATCGGCGGACTGGTCGCCGATATCCCGTTCGACGCGCCCGTCGGCACGCTGTCGGGCGGCCAGCGCCGCCGCGTGCAGCTGGCGGCGCTGTTGATCGACGAATGGGATGTCATCGCGTTGGACGAGCCCACCAACCATCTGGACATCCAGGGCATCACCTGGCTGGCCGAGCATCTCAAGCAACGGTGGGCGCGCGGATCGGGCGGGTTGCTGCTGGTCACCCACGACCGCTGGTTCCTCGACGAGGTGGCCACCACGACGTGGGAGGTGCACCCCGGCGACAGCGGGGTGCGCGGCAGCGTCGTCGAGCCGTTCGAGGGCGGCTACGCGGCCTACGTGCTGCAGCGCGTCGAACGCGATCGGCAGGCCGCGGCAGTGGAAGCCAAACGTCAGAACCTGATGCGCAAGGAACTCGCGTGGCTGCGCCGCGGACCGCCGGCACGGACGTCGAAACCGAAGTTCCGCATCGACGCGGCCAACGCGCTGATCTCGGATGTCCCGCCGCTGCGCAACAGCGTCGAGTTGTCCCGGGCGGCGATGGCCCGTCTCGGCAAGGACGTCATCGATCTGCTCGACGTCTCGGTGTCCTATCCGGGCGGCCGAGAAGTGCTGCACGACATCGAATGGCGGATCGCCCCGGGTGAACGCACCGGCATCCTCGGCGCCAACGGCGCGGGCAAGTCCACGCTGTTGGGCCTCATCGCGGGCACGGTGCCCCCGACGACGGGTCGGGTCAAGCGCGGCAAGACCGTGCAACTGGCGGTGCTGGACCAGGAGTCGCGCGAGCTCGAGGCGGTGGCCGGCGACATGGTCCGCGAGGTCCTCGGCCGGCTGCAGACCAGCTACCAGATCGATGGCAAGGACGTCACGCCCGCGCAACTGCTTGAGCGCCTGGGCTTTCCCCGCGCGCATCTGTCGGCGAGGGTCGGCGAGCTGTCCGGCGGCCAGCGGCGACGGCTGCAGTTGATGCTGGTGCTGTTGTCCGAGCCGAATGTGCTGGTGCTCGACGAGCCGACCAACGATGTCGACACCGACATGCTCACCGCGACCGAGGATCTGCTCGATTCCTGGCCCGGCACCCTGATCGTCGTCTCCCACGATCGTTATCTGCTGGAACGCATGACCGATCAGCAGTACGCGATCCTGGACGGCCGCCTCCGGCACCTTCCCGGCGGCATCGAGGAATACCTGCGACTGGCCGGGGAACGACCGGAGTCGCCCGAGCCGCGGGCGAAACCCGCTGCCGCCGAGCAGTTGTCGGGCGCGCAATTGCGCACCATCGAGAAGGAGATCGCCTCGATCGACCGGTCGCTGGCCAAGCTGGCCGACCGGATCACCGCCAAACACGACGAGATGGCCCACCATGACCAGTCCGACCACGTCGGCTTGGGCCACCTCACCGAACAGCTGCGAGACCTGGAAAGCCAGGTGGTCGAACAGGAGTCGCGTTGGCTGGAGCTCTCAGAGAGGCTAGAGAGCTAGATGACCTACCTGCTGCGGCCGGTCGTGCTCTGTCTGCGCTACTGGCCGCAGCTGGCAATGCTCGCAGTATCGATGTGTTCTCGACGGTGATCCGGGCTCTCGACCACCGGATCGGCCAGGCGGCGCGGCCAGCCACTGGCGCACGGGCCGGGTGTCCATGCCGATGGATGGTAGCGGCAGTTACCGCCTCAACCGGAGCCGCAACGAATCCGCGGCATCGCGCACTGCCCTCAACTGCCGGGCCACCTGGACCGGCGCGGTTCCACCACGCGCGTCGCGTGAGTTGACCGAGCCCTCGGTGGTGAGGACGTCGCGCACGTCGGGGGTCAGGGCCGGATGGATGCCGGTGAGCTCGGCGTCGGCGAGCTCTTCGAGCCCGATCCCGCGGGCCTCGGCGGCGCGTACCGCCGCGCCGGCGGCTTCGTGGGCGACACGGAACGGCACCCCGCGGCGCACAAGCCATTCGGCGACATCGGTGGCCAGCGTGTAGCCCAGCGGGGCAAGCCCGGCCATCCGGTCGACGTCGAAGCGCAGGGTCGCGACCAGGCCCGCCATCGCGGGCAGCAGCAGCTCCAGCTGCGCCACCGAGTCGAAGACCGGTTCCTTGTCCTCCTGCAGGTCGCGGTTGTACGCCAGCGGTTGTGCCTTCAGGGTGGCCAGCAGCCCGGTGAGGTTACCGATCAACCGGCCGGACTTGCCGCGGGCCAGTTCGGCGATGTCGGGGTTCTTCTTCTGCGGCATGATGGAGCTGCCCGTCGACCACGCGTCGTGCAGCGTGACGTAGCCGAATTCCGTTGTGCTCCAGAGGATGATGTCCTCGGCGAGGCGCGACAGATCGACGGCGATCATGGAGAACACGAACGCCGCCTCGGCCGCGAAATCCCGGGACGCGGTGGCGTCGATCGAATTGTCCGCTGCGGAACCGAAACCGAGTTCGTCGGCGATCGCGTCGGGATCAAGGCCCAGCGATGAGCCGGCCAGCGCACCGGAGCCGTAGGGCGACACCGCGGCCCGCTTGTCGAAGTCAGCGAGCCGGTCGACGTCGCGCAGCAGCGGGTGCGCGTGGGCGAGCAGATGGTGGGCCAGCAGCACGGGCTGCGCCGACTGCAGATGGGTTTTGCCCGGCATGATCGCGGTGGGGTGCGCGGCCGCCTGGGTCTGCAGTGCGGACACCACGTCGAGCACACCGTCGGCGACCCGCCGGATCGCGTCGCGCAGCCACATCCGGAACAGAGTGGCCACCTGGTCGTTGCGCGAACGCCCCGCCCGCAGACGACCGCCGAGGTCGGGGCCGACCCGGTCGATCAGGCCGCGCTCCAGCGCACCGTGCACGTCTTCGTCGGTGACCAGCGGTCCGAAGCTGCCGTCGGCGACGTCAGCGCCGAGGCTGTCCAGACCGGCGAGCAGCCCGTCACGTTGTTCCTCCGTCAGCAGACCGGCACCGAACAGCACCCGCGCGTGCGCTTTCGACGCCGCGACGTCGTACGGGGCCAGCACCCAGTCGAAGTGGGTCGACTTGCTGAGCGCGGCAAGGGCGTCGGCCGGTCCGTCGGCGAAGCGGCCGCCCCACAGCGAACCCTCGTTGGTGCTCACTGGTGCACCATCCTTGTGTCGGTGATCTTGGATGGATTGCCGATGCACCCGAGGTGCCGCTGATCTATCGCCCTGCTCGCTCGACACATTCGATGTCCAGCATGAGTTCTGCGGAGGCCAG
>NZ_JBTBFV010000098.1:0-11229 GCF_054786995.1 Mycobacterium sp. ZZG | reverse complement strand
CCACAAAGGCAAGCTACTCGAACGACCCACCGACATCACCCCACCAACACCGCCTTCAAACGGTGACGAGAGCACCGGAACGGAGGTCGCCTGAAACACCCCGATCCACAGGTATTGACAATTTCTCCCCCTACGTAGATCAGTAGCCATGTTTTGATGGCAGTCAGGGAACCTGGGTCAGGGCTTGCTAATTCAAGCCAGACAAAGGCGAAAAGCCCGAAGGCGGCAGGCCAGTAACCCCATCGTTGCGGATAGGAGCGGCCCGAGGCATCGGCTCCCTTCCGTCGAGCGAGACCGCAAATGCGGTAGATGGTGCGCAGCGGCGACAGCAGGCGCCAGACCGGACCCACGCAGACCGAAACGGCAATCAGTCCGACCCAGAGTAGGACGTAGAACGCGCCGGGCAGAGCGTTGTCGCTTCCGGCGGGGCCCCATATGGCGGCCGCCAGAACCCATAGCGCAAACAGCAGTGCCAGTATCGCGATAATCCAACGTGTCGTCGGAGAGTCGACGGCACGGCTAACCCAGGCAGGTAGTTCGCGGCCGGGCTTTGCGGGGTCAAAGCGCGGGTGCTTCCAAGCGAGGGCAACGATCGCGAAAGTTGCCGTCAGGGCCCATGCCGCACCGATAAGGGCGAACGACAGCGGTACAGGAAGGTCAGTGGAACCGCCTACGCCGTGCGCGAAGATTTCGACGTGCGAAGTCACGGCCGAACTTGGATGGTGACGACACTGCGATTGAGGTCGTGGAGCTCGATGTCGACCTGTCCGGGCACATCCACGGTGAACTCGAAAGTCTGATCTGGGCGCGGTTCGACGTTGAACGTGTGCTCAGGTACTGAGTGGACGTGCAGTTGGTCGGCGACGTCGCTGGTCACCTGCAGCACAATCGGCTTTCCGACGGTTGCTTGCGCTTGGCCGTTCGTCGGAGTGACCGTCCCCCCGGCGATCAAGACCTCGACCACGGTGCCGTCAGTAGCTGGTGGCGGTTGTTCGGTCCGAGGCGGCTCGGTGGCGATGGTCGTGGCGGCTGTCGACGCAGCCTGGCTGGTCGACGATGTGGAATCCGTCGTAGTGGATCCACAGCTGACTAAGGCAGATAGCGTCGCCGCAGCAGCAATGACGGCGCCCAACTGGGATGCCTTAGTGATCATGGATTCTCGTTCCTCTCGACGACGGGGCTCTGTGTGGGACCTGCGTCGCCTCCTGGTTCGCGGCGTCGGTTCCGACGGGCAATGAAGAAGACGACACCGACGATCACTAGCGCGGGCGCGAACGCTGGAAGCGACATCCATAATCCGACGTCGGTAGCGTGGTAGGAGATCGCTGGTGGATTCGGGCCTGAACCGGCTTCGGTCGCCAGAAGGTCGATCAGCACGGTTTGCCGCCGATCGCACTGAACATCAGCGACACCCCCTTCGACGCCAACCATCCGATAGCCGCGCGCCGGGTCGGGACTTATCTCCTCCGACGCCTACGTACTATCGCCGTACTTCGTGGGGACGAAACATACCGGAACCGTCGGTACCGAGTTTCTTAGGTGCGCCCAACCTGGCCAGGCATCGTGGCACCCTATCGGTTTTGCCGACCAAAGGCTATTCATCACTGTGACTAATCGCCACAGACTAAGTCGTCACTGAGTCGACGCTGGCCGCCGCGTCCGCCGACATGCGCGTAGTCGGCGTGGCGCCCGAGATCACCGCCATGGTCGTGCAGTCAGTCACTTGAGTTGATGCGCCGGTATGCCTCAACCGGGAGAAGCACTGCGATTTCGCGCCCGTGTCGAGTGACGACGAAGGCCCGTCCCTGTGCGACCTCACCGAGTATTCGGCTGAACTGGCGGCGTAGTTCGGTCACACCGATCCGCGGCAGCGAGGGATCAATCATCAGTGGCCGCAAACCTGTCGGATCCGCACCACGCAGAGCGGCCAGCGGGTTGCGGCGGGCGTCACCGAGACCACCGCGTCCCGGAGCTGTGTGACATCGAGTCGATGCGAGCGGTAGCTCGAGCCAGACGGTTCTTCTTGCGACTTTGTGCTGAGTTGGCGGCGGTGATGTCGAAGCGGCGTCGGAGCTTGAGCGCTACTCGGGCGTCTTCGCTGGCGCGTTGACAGATGAGACGGGCCAGCGGTGTGAGCGCTTCGTCGTGGTACACGTCATGAGATTCAAACTTGCCGTCAGCGAGGATGACCGCAGCGAGCAGGTGCTGCGCGGCGGTCGGGCCGTGCGCGTCCAGTACCGCGGCGGCAAGGGTGCTGGCATTTGCGGTGTGCACGGCGGAGGGCATCGTGGGTCGGGCCGTGGTTCGTCCTGGGCTGCTGCGGTCGGGGCTGGCGGTAACAGCGGTGTCGGAGGGCAGCGTTAAGTCCGCGGCGCCGCCGAGGAGTGTGAAGACGTAACGAGCAAGCGTTTTTACGTCTGTGAGCATGTCGTGTGGTGTCGGTTGATGTGCGCCGTATACGCGGAGCCGCCTTGGTTTTCCCGCGAGCAGCGCGTTGATAAGCCGCTGGGTCCGCGCCATCGGGAGGCTCAGGGGGTGATCGGCTGGCTGAACGCGGGTCAGGTCGGCGCCGCAAGGCCGCCGCTGCCCGAGGAGGTCGAGGGTCGGTTGAGCACATTGGTCCAACTCGGGGATCGTGCAGGTGGGTGGGCGGTAGCGTTGCGGCGCAGCGCAGTTCGGGCAACCGTCCTGGAGCAGGCAATGGTGGGTAGGACAGGCGAAGGTCCAGTTGAGTCGCCATGCGAGCAGCCAGCGGCCTCCGGTGTGGGTCAGGCATTGTGGGCACCAGCGTGAGGAGGTGCGCCAGTCCCAAGTCGAGGACGGCAGCGTTCGTGCACCATTGAGCGGGCCCACACCACTTCCGCTGCGCGGCAACGCTAACGCATCGACAACATGGCGGCCGTAGCCGGTTGCCTGAGCGATTCCGTCGATATCGGCGGGGGTGAGTAGGCGTATCCAGGCCCCGTAAAACGATATGGGTGCGATGGCGCATCGCTCGATAACGGCACGGCGTGGCACGTGGTGCCGGTGGGCGATCGCGTCGAGCCAGGAGTCGAGCGCCTCGCCGTGGATCGGCGCTACCCGCAGCGGAAAGCTACGGTCCATCCCTGACACCAGGGACATGGCACGTCGGCTCGAGGACGCGCGAACTGGCAGGGCCGGTATTAACCGGTTATCGCCTCGCTCCGCGCCCACACCTCAATGTACTGCTAGCGATACATTTTGTTGTGTACTTTTTGGTGGGCTGACTTTCGTGTATTGCCGGTGACTACTTGGGGGGTGCCGACACGACTTCCTGAGGACGATCCCGACCGTGCCCAGCAGTGGCAGCGTCGCCGCGCGTTGGTGGGGTCACGGATCCGCGCCTTGCGGCTGGAGAGGGGGTTGTCGCAGGAGAGTCTGGCGCTGGAGTCGGGGGTAGCGCGGAATCAGTTGATTCAGATGGAGCATGGCCGGCGTGGGGTGTTGATCGAGCGGGTGTATGACATTGCCGAGGCGCTCGGGGTGTCGGTGAGCGAGATCGTGGTCGACGATCCGGCTGCTACCGCGCAGCGGTAGTCCAGTACGTGCGTCAGGGTCCGCCGAGTTCGGCCAGGTGGTGCACCGCCGCGAGCACTTCTTCGCCGAAGTCGGTGCAGCGCAGCGGTTTCTGGATGAGAAGGCGGGCGCGGAAGTCTTTTTCCAGGCGTGAGATGTGGTGTCCGGTGACGGCCACTCCCCTGCCGAGGTGTTTCCCGGCATCGGTGAGGGTGGGGAACTGGGTGATCACGGCGAAGCGCTGTAGCCGTTCCCAGCCGCCGTGGCCGACGAGGGCCGGGATGAGGATGGCGGGGACGTTCGGGTTGTCGCGCAGTTCGGCGTCGGTGTGGCGGGCCACGGTGCGCACCGGTATTCCGAGCGTGGTGGCCTCGGCGGCTACTGTTTCGCTGCGGGTGTGGAGTTCTCGCGCGAGGTCTGCACACGAGCGTTGGTGGACAATGCATTCGGTGTAGAGCCAGTCGGGATCGACCGGTTTGGTCGGTCGCGGCCCCGACGGTCGTAGGGCAATCGTGTAGTCGTGCATTAAGCGAGAGATCGTGCTCTTGTCGAACCCTGTCAGGGCGGCGATGTCGGCGAGGCTGCGTTGTTCCTGGCTGTACAGGGCGACGAGGCGTTCCCGCGGGAGTGCTTCGGCGGCTTGCTGATACACCCTCCCAGGCCGCCGGGCGCCGATCCGCGGTGTACGCGGGGGCCGGGGCAGCGCCGGGGCGGGATGCTGTTCGAGTGCATAGCGAATAAGGTCGGCGCTGACTCCCAACTGCTGGCTGGTGGCGGCGATGGTGCGGCGGTCAACCCGGATTAGTCGGTGTAGCTGCGTGATCTCGATATCGCCGAGCTCGACACCAGGTAACGACAGGCCGGCGACGATACTCGTCGGGGGTTCCCACACCACCGGCTCGTCCTGAATACCTTGGGTTGCAAGGAACCTCGTTGCGTGACGGTGTAGGGCGCGGCTGAGCAGCGGGGTGAGTCGGCCCGGGAATTCCCTGAGCTCGGTGTCGGCGCCGCCAGGGCCGGTGCGGGGTTTGGTGGTGCCGCGGATTTGGTGCTGCAGGTAGCTGCGTGGGTGGGCCGCCGAGCATCTTTGGTGGCCGAGGCTTCCGCAGATGCGGTCCCACTCGTCCTGGGCGAGCACACCGCGGTAGTCCAGGTCGCGTCGCCGCGCGTAGTCGATGGGTGCACTCTCATCGCTAAGGTAGTCCGATACGGCAGCGAGGGCGTCGCGGATCGCGGGCCAGTGCGGCGATTCTTTAAGCCGCCACAGCAGGTAGATGGCGTTGAGGCGGCCCAGGTCGCCGCCGAGATGCGTGGCGGCCTCAGCGATGTCCAGGTCGCTGCCGACCAGCAGCACTGCGGCAGCCAGCACCGCCCGCGAGCTGGAATGCGCCAACGCCGGCGGGCTCAACCGCAACGCCCAGCCCGGCCACAATGCTGTGGGCAGCGCCCGAACCAGCTGCTGCTGCCGCTGCGCGTCGGTGGCGTGCAGCCGCGGACGCGCACTGCCGAGGCGGCACTGCAACTGCGCAGCGGGGCTTAGGCGGTCACCGAGTGCGGTGAGATGCAGGCTCTGCAGCACCGGGCTCGCCGACGGCCCGGCCGGCTGGTCGAGATAGGTCCATTGATGCAGCACGTAACGGCTCACCTCTTCAGGCAGCGCCGCCAGCGGCGCAGCGGCCGACCCGAGGTCGGGCCTGCTGAGCACGGTGACGGCCGCGGTGATCGCCGCGGCGCACGTCAGGACCGAAGACGACATCGGCGCGTTGGCCGACTGCCGCTGGTGTCGATATTGTGCGGCCAGCTCGGCGGGCAGCAGGCCGTCGAGGTGGCGGCCCGCGGTGGCCGACAGGATGCTGCGGCCAAGGATGCGGATATCGGCCAGCACGTCCCGAACTGGCGTCGGATGCTGCGCGTAGAGCCCAAATCGTCCGCTGTCGGCGGCGAGCAGCTCGACCAGCACCTGTTGGGCTAGCAGAGTGGGATGATCAGCCTCCAGCGTGATGACGGGGGTGTCGGCCAGGTCTGCGTCGCAGCGGGACCGGTTTCTGCCGGTAGTCGTGGGGCTGGGGTGAGCACAGTGCACCGGACGCGGTGGGGCGGCGTTGAGGGGTTGAGGGGCGCGTTGGCGCCGGCCGCAGCGCGGGCAGTATTCGGCCAGCAGGCACCGATGCTGCAGGCAGGCGAAGCTCCACATCAACCGCCACTGCAGCAGCCACGTTCCCCCGCTGGCGCCCAGGCAGTGTGGACAGAACCGCCACCCGCCGTGGTGGCGCGGCGTGGTTGCGGTCAGATCCGCTGTCGCTTCCTGGGCCCAGGACACGTTCGCTAGATGGTGCGCCAACGTCATCGCTTGCACCTGGATCGGCATGAGACCTGTTGCAGCGGCGATCCCTTGCGCGTCGTGCTCGCTGACCGTGGCAGCGGTGACGCGGGTGCGTTCATCGCCAACAGTGTCTACGCCCATGTGAAGGTAGAGCGCCTTGAGCGACGTGTTGTGGCGCACCGCGATGGCGTGTAACCAGGAATCCAGCGCCTCCCCCGGCGCGGGTCTTGTGATTAGGGGTAGCGCGCGGACGGTGGTCATGGCGGGTTCGGCGTAGTGCGTAGCCGGGTGGTTTTCTTGCCGGTGCGAAACGCGGCGTGTAGTTCACGGCGGCCGAGTTCGGCGGCGCTGTCGATGCGGCAAGTGTCGAGGAGCTCGGCGGTGAGTTTCTCGGTGCCAGTGCGCATGGCTTTCTGGCAGGCCAATCGGATCAGCGCCATCAATGAGCCGATGTGGCCGGTGCTGCGCACGAATAACTGATCGGAGAGGTCATCGGCGAGCATGCCCGGATACTTCTGGGTCAGCAGCAGCCGTTGTTCGAGGGTGAGCAGTAAATCCCGCCAGCGCTGTCGTTGCTTTTCGGTGTCGACCTTGAACGGTGACATGTCCACTGGCGTGGTGCAGCGCAGCAGCTGTTCCATTTCATGATCGCGGTAGGCGTTGCAGTCATCGAGGAGCGCGTCGCGCTCGTGCAGGCCGATCCCGATGAGGAGCACCGTCAGGGGAAACTCGTTGGCGATGTATTTGAACTGGTTGCTCAGATCGGTCATTCGTTCCCGCCGGCCGCGCAAGAAGTGCAGGTCATCGATGATGAGCAGCCTTGTCTCGCAGGAGGACACATCGTCGAGCGCGAACCGTAGCAGTTGTTGCGCGCTAGCTCGCTGCCCTCCCGGGTGGGCGTAGAAGTCGCATAATGCCGCGTTAAATTCGCGCGTGCCCGTGGAGGCGGTCATTCCGATCCGGCACACCGGCCACCGTTCATCTCCGGCGCGTGTAGTTGTCCCGTAACGCTCGATATGTCTGCGGTGCAGGCGTTTCCCGAACACCCGCGAGACGGTGCTCTTGCCCAGCCCGGGCAGTCCGCTGAGCGCGATCATCGGTTTGGTGTCCTCACCGGTCTGGCAGTTGCAGGCCACGAAGTCTTCGAGTTGCTCCAGCACGGATTGGCATTCGGCGGTCATCACCGTGCCCATTTGGGCGTGCCAGCGGCGGCGCTGATCGTTGTAGTCCTCGCTGGCAGCCGCACCCAGATGACGTAGTTGTTTGTGGGACAGCACTTCCGGTCGCTCCAGGGTCGGTGCGTCGACCATGTCGCGCCACCCTTCCTTGCGGGCGAGCGTGAGATTGTCCAGATACTCGCGAGGGTTTCTGACGTCCGATTTGCCCCGCGACGACGTCGCGGGTCGCCGCTTCGGTGTTGAGGACTTCGGGGAGGTCATTCCACCTCCAGCACACCGTCGTAAAAGCTGCCATGCTCCAGCGGCGGCTCGTCGGCGTCATCGAGTTCGCCGGGTACCTCGTCGAGGTCATCGACGAACGCATCAGCGTCGGCGTCGTGGGTCCGCTCGCCGGGTTCGCGATCCAACGCTTTAGCGACCGAGCTCAATTCGGCGCTGTCCGGTGGCGGGTTTAGATCACCGATGAGGGTGGACTGCTCGCGGGCCACCCGCAGTGCCCGGCGACGCTCGGCCATCGAGTTCGCGACGCTGAGTTTGCGGCGTTCCAGGAAGCTAGTGATGGCCAGCGGGTCATCGACATACCGGTTCTGGGCTTTAGCCAAGGCACGCTCGAAACGCAAGATTTCCTCGCTCATCGGGGCGTCAAGCATGTCGGCGTGCTCCCACACCAACGGATGCCAGTGGCGGGTGCGGTCATCACGGAAATACACCCTGGTGATGTCGTCGACGTTGTAAGCGACAGGCCACTTCTCATTCGGATACGGGCTTTTCTCCTTCGCGCGCCCAGCGACGATGTCGCCTTTGTAGCGGCGCCCTCCCACGTCGATGCCGTAATGCTGGATGACCCGCCACACCACCGGCAGAAACTCGTAGGCCAGATCG
This sequence comes from Mycobacterium sp. ZZG, assembly GCF_054786995.1. Lineage (NCBI taxonomy): Bacteria > Bacillati > Actinomycetota > Actinomycetes > Mycobacteriales > Mycobacteriaceae > Mycobacterium > Mycobacterium sp. ZZG. The sequence continues at coordinate 3,309 of NZ_JBTBFV010000098.1, read as the reverse complement.
GGATCGCGCGGCACCTCCAGGTAACCCGCGCGCGCCACCCCATGGGCGAACATCTCCGCCGGGGTCATCTTCAGCCCCGGCACCCCCAGCCCGCTCAGACTGTCGTGGGCGCTGTGGTGATAGATGACGGCGATCCACTCCCGGATAATGGCTTCCAGCTCATCGAGGTAGAACCACGCATCCTGTTCGGGCGACACCCCGCGCGCAAAAATGTCCTGCCCCTTATAGCCAGGCAGCTCCTGCAGCAGACCTACCCGCAGCGTGGAGAAGAACCGCTCCACCGGTCCTTTGTCGCGGGGTTGGCGTAACCGGGCCGGTTGTATCGAGATCCCCAACCGCTGACACACGCTGTTGAGGTGCGCGCTGACATAGATCCGGCCGTGATCGACGACCAACGTGTCGGGCACAACGGCCGGTGTGGCCGCTAGCACGTTGTCTGCGTCCAGGGCGTCCTGTTCGACGAGCACCGAGCGCGGGATCCCGCGTGGGGGCCACATCGCCTCAGCTGGCCAGTCCCGCCCCGCCGGTCGCGGCCGGAACGTCTCGTACAACACCGCTGCCGCGTCAATGGATTTCGTCGACACCGGGGTCAGCCGCAACCCGGTGACACAGCGGCTGTACCAATCCATCGCCACCGTCAACTCGGCGTTCACCCACGTCAACGTGTGCGGATCCATCGCGAACACATCCAGGCGAGTGGTGTCCATCAGCAGGTACTCCCCCGGCCGCATCGGATGCAGCTTGCCGTACACCTCGGCCGACCGAGAAGCGATATCACGGTTGCGTTTCGTGCTCTGCTTAAACAGCGGTCGCCGGTCTTCGAGGCCGGCCAGGATCCGATACGCCGTGCGCTGCGACGGCAACTTCACCACACCGGCGCCGAACCGGGCGTCCAGACGAGCCCGGGTGCGTCGAATTACCAAGTCCTCGTTGGGCTTCGACAGATCCGTGTACTCGCCCATCACCTCCAGGGCCGTCTCCTGCCACCGCGGATCCTGACGTCCACCAATGCCGGGCTGCACCGCGCGCTGCGAAACCAAGCCCGCCTCTCCATGGATGCGGTACTGCTGGACCCACCGCTCGACCGTGCGATAGGCCGCATCGACGCCAGCTTCTTGCAGTTCACGAGCTTTGGCCGCATAACGCTGCATCAGCCCCACGTCGGGGCCATATTCAGGTCTGGGTTCACCCGGCAAAGCGGTTGCCGCGCATCCGGATCTGAATCCGGTCAGAACTTCGCGCACGTGCGCTGCTCGTTCGCACGCCTGCTGTCGCACCGCTGCCGGAACGGCCGACAACACGACGGCAGCCACGTCAGTCTCTTCTTGGGCAGCCGCACCATCGTCGGCTGGCAGAAACCGGACACGATCAGACATCAACAATTCATAGATGGACAAGCGACGCAGGATGTTACCGCGCACGGTCTTCGCGAGTACTTCCAAACAGCCACCGAAAACGTGCAAATCGATGATCTCGTGCACGCTGCCTTCATAGGTGAAGCGAGTACCGACACGCACAGGTGTCGATGCCCACGTCATCGCGGTAACCCCAATACGCTCGAGGGTCGGAGCGGCTGGTCAAGGTCAACCCAGAACTCTTGAGTCCACAATGCGTGCAGCAGTGCACTACGCATCACCGGCAGCGCAACTGCCGTACCGATCACCGACTCCGCATCATTAACCCGCCGGCCGACCAAATCGTCGCGACAGCAACGTATCTGCTGGAGCGCGTCCGTCGAGATGTATCGCTTGCGGCGGTACCCGGCAAGAAATCGCACGTTTCCCAACAGGACTGCCGGTTGTTCGCTGACCACCCGATAGTCCCAACCCAGGGATCCGATAACCTCGCGAGTCCAAGAGCACAGCACCTGAATCTTCGGATTTCCGTCAAGACGTTCCCTGCGGACCACATCAACGGCGACCAACCCAGCCCTGGTGCGCCACAGGAAATCCGGAATGTGGCGTCGCAGTCGACCATTCACCACCGCTTGCAACAGGAACGGCTGAGCAGCGATCTCGAGCACCGAGACATCGAAATCCGCCATCAACAGCGACGACAGTTCCAACCGTGACTCGTAGATAACATGGTTGTCTACAGTGGCGGCCCAATAGCTGCCCGAGTAATGACGCTGCCCTTTGTACCAGCCAAACGTCCGCCACGGAATCGCGGCAAACAATGCCGCCTCCGACACCTCAGCCGCCGCGAAACGATCAGTTTCACCGTTCGCGAGGCGCAGATCGATGGTCGCCGTCGAGATATCCACCTCAACGGAACCGGGCACTTTCCAGTGTTGCGGCGTCAGTCGGTCCGCCGACGACCGCTCAGCGGCCGTGGCTGCGATAGCTGAACCATCCCATACCAACATTTGACTGCTCCGCCACCGAGGGCGTCCAAAAAGCGTGCGCCCCCAGCCGGGGACAAAGCAATAGCGAAAAGGAATTCTCGGCCGCGTAGATCCATGTAGCGGCGACGCTCGGGACTCAAAGGTCATACGATTTGCCATAGAGATGGCGGATCCGCCAACTGCCGCCATCTCAAATGGCAAGCCGCCATCGAGAATGGCAATCTACAGAACAAAATCCCTCGATGCTGGTCAGTACCCCCGAGGGCTGGCGCTCGCGTTCGTCTGGGCAACCCGGGCGGCAAGGTTGGACCCATCCGGCCTCACGTCGTAGCGGTCCATGACGTAGTTCATCGAGGCGGCGATGTTGGCAACCGGTTCGTAGATGCTCGTCGAGGTGCCCGGCTGGTGATAGGCGGCGAAGGTGGTGGGGATGCACTGTGCGGGACCGCGGGAGCTGTTGGCCGGGGCGCCATCAGCCATCTGGGCGCCGTGGGCGTTGGAGTCGGACAGGTTGACGACATTGCCGTTATGGCCGCTTTCGCGACCGGTGAGCGTCATGTAGCCTTCGTGCCACCTCGTGCGAGCCACCGGGTCGGTGACACCGCGGGCGTCCAGCGCGGCATTGATGGCCGCTGACATGGCCGCGGGCCCCTTGGGGAAGGTGCCGCGCCCGGCGAAACTGACGTCACCCACTGGGATCTTTGCGGCCGAAGAGTCCGGTGCGGCACCACGGGTCGCGGACGCCCGACGCGGCGACGACGAGCCCGAAAGGCCCGGAATCTTGAGGGTCAGGCCGGAGAGCGCCGACAGCGAGCCCAGCGGGGACATGGCGCCGCCGCCCATGGGCATTCCCATGCCGCCGCCCATGGGCATGCCGCCGCCCATCGGGCGCCCGCCGTAACCACCACCAGCGGCGCGAATCATGTTCGCTAACGCGACGTTTCGCTGTTCGGATTTGGTGAGCA
>NZ_JBTBFV010000097.1:0-11547 GCF_054786995.1 Mycobacterium sp. ZZG | reverse complement strand
GATCGAAGCTCCTTTGTCTTGACGCGCAGCGTTCGAGAAGAGTACGACGCCTGCGACGGTTGCGGCCTCAAGAATCATCTCGTTCAAACGAATGGCGGCGAAAAACTGCCCTGCCGGCGCTGGCCCAATATAATGTTCGATGACAAACATTGATAAACGCGCACTTATAGTAGTGAGAACAAGATTTACAGCGTATACTATACCGAACGCAACTGACCGGCCCAACTTGCGGAAGTTTATCCGGAGACGTCCCACTCCTTTAACAGCGAGCCGAACCATGATTGGCGCAGCAACTAAAAAGCTTGCGCTGTACGCCCAAAGAGCGGTACTGAGTGTCACCGAGGACACGAGCGCTAAGGCAATTGTGAATGCCGATAGAACCACACCGGGCGTTGTCTCGCTTAAAGCAAAGATCCGGATCTCACCACGTCCAAGAAAAATGCCCTGCATCAAAACGATCAAGAGCGATCCGGCGACAGCAGCGAAGATGACTCCGCCAGCCTGTTGCGCCGCGAGTGTCGGGATACCGCGGCCGTAGAAAATCCACACGCACGTCGCAGATACCGCAGTAAGCGGCAGCCAAAGGACTAGTGCGGTGCCTGCGGCCTCAGCCGGTGTACGACGATTCTGGCCAATCTCGTATCCGAAGGACGCTCGTAACCCCAAGCTACCCACAAGTGCGGCGACGGATACCGCTGTCGTGAGGATCCCGTACCACCCGAAGTCGGTCGGAGACAGCAGACGCGCCAGTATCAAGAAGGTGAAAAACTGCGCTACCTTCACCACGCCGCGGCCAAAAAGCGCGGTCAGTATTTGCCGAAGTATATCGTTCAGAAGTTAGCCACCTTAAGTACTGGGTGCCTGTGGCCGTTCTTGTTCTACAGGTAAGACTGCACTAGGGAGACGGCGGCCCAACCGAGAAGCATCACACACGGCTGTAAGACCGTCTGCGGTTGAAGCCAACCGTGGCCCGGTCCGCGCATGAATACTTGTCATCCTCTACATGTGGTCACGGTGACGGCGGCCTGTCTTCGCGTTCCCTTCACCGGATCTTGCCCGGATCGCTCCGAATCTCCGTCGTGCGATCAAGCGGATTAGCAACAGCAGAGGTTCTATTAGATACCTGTAGGCGAGGCGGCGGGGTTCATTTAGCAGGCGCCAGAGCCATTCAATGCCAAAGCGGCCGAGCCATCGAGGGGCAAGCTTTGTTGCGCCAGCTATATAGTCGATAGCGCCGCCTACCGTTGCGTATGTTGCGTCCGGAAGCTCGGCATAGTGTCGCAGCAGAAAGTACTCTTGGCGCGGCATACCCAAGCCGATGAGCACGAGGTCTGCATTGAAATCGTTGAGCTGCCGGATCGCAAGTTCATCACTTACGTAGCCATCCACCCCATCAACAGCCCAGTCGGTTAGGCGCTCACGTAAACGCTTAACTGCCTCGCGGTTCGATTCCGCAGTCGCGCCGAAGATGAACAAGCGGTGCGGACCGGCGAGGAACGATAACGCATCTACCCAGTCCGTAGAGGAAATTCGGTAAGCGCAAGAAAATCGATGACCGGAATAGTAGGACGCAAGCCAAAGGATTGGGGCTCCATCTACCACGACCCAGTCCGCACGTTCATAAAGTCGCCGAAAGTCGCCGTCAACCTCGTGGAGATAGGCAGAATGTAGGTTGTGATTAAGGAGTAGCCTTTTCCCCGGCGTTCGCGTGGCCAGGTCTGCGACCTCCGTTGCGGTCAACGGAGATACTGAGAGGTCAAACAATCCAATTTCGACCCACGTACTGTCGGATTGCGTCCATGACCGACTATTCTCAGGTCTTGCTGGTTCCCCCATGATGCCTAACCTTTCCACATATTCATGACGTTGGCGATTACGCCCCCTTTAGAGGAAAGACGTGTCGGTCAGACTGGAGCGTGAAGCCCCTAACTGCCTCTGACCTTCGGTGTGGGCTGCATAGGCCGGCAATTGAGTTTCGGACAAGAACTATCAGACAGCCGTCGCGCCGCACGAGGGCACCGGTGCTCTGGAGCCACGGTAGAGGTAAGAAGGCAAACCGTCGCGGCGCTACTGCTTCTACAGTTGCCCATCCGGACCACGGCACGAACGGACCGCCGACACGCTCCAAACGAGACACATTTCCATTCGGCCGCTCTTGTGTCTCATGGTTCCGTCCCAATATAGCGAGAGCTACCGAAGTCATTCGTAACCCCGCAACCACGTCGAGTTGCACGCGCTATGAAGCGCCCGAGTCGTCGGTATCCTCACCGACCAAGATTTCGCGCAGTTCGCGACGTATGGACCGAGCCGCACGATGGCCCTTAGCGCCATTACCTATGGCAATCATCATGATTGGGACCTCGCTCGAAGGCATGCGGGCATCTTGCCGGAGTGCATCAGCACTGCTGTTGGTGATGCTGAGATTCAACATGCATGAATTGAGTCCTAGGCCATGTAGTGCCCAAACTAGACTTGATGCGAAGATACCTCCATCGATCCAAGCCTGGTTACGCTCTCGTCGGCCAACAAAGTAGCCAAGCTCAACAGAGACCAACGCCAGGAGCGGAATTCCTTCAGAGAATCCCCTGCTGCCGTTCTGATGGCGAAGTAAATGAGCGACTCGGCTCCCAGAAAATAAGCGCACTTTCCATGGTTGACGGTTGCAGACGGAGGGCGAGAAAGCGGCTAGTTCGATACCGCGATAAACGAGAGTCATATCAATGGGCTCGGGGCCGAAATGTCGAACACTGCGGCGGTTCTTGAAGAAGGACTCTACGACCGGTCTGTCCAGCACTTCCCATTCCGGTGCGACAGGAGACACCGAATCGTCGATAGTGCCCGATTCATTCCACGCCAGAAGCGCATCACGGGCATCAACCGAGGCGCGCAGGTACGCCGTTTTAGGGGCTGTCTCGGCGGCGACCGGAATCAAGTCATTAAGCCGCTCAAGCAGTGCGCCTTGGCCAAATGGCCGCTTCGGCGCCGGAAGCGCCAGTCCCTTCTCCACGCGATGATAATCCCGCGTGAGCTGCGATTCCAATCCGACTCCAGCTAAACGCGGCGACGAGGATTCTGTAGGGCTCGAGTGTTTTGTAAAGCGTCGACCATCTTTAAGGAACTCCAAACGTATGAGTTCGCGTTGCGCCGTGGCGGTGCTTGACAACGACGAAAGTCGGGCTCGAATGACCGTCCCCCTGATGCGATTGCGTATTCGTTTTGAGAAGACCATCGAGATTCCCCCTCTGGACGTGTTTCAACACATCGTGTCCCAGTTACATGTCCGCCTTAGCGAATAAGCGTAACCGGCGTCGATGAAGATCGCTACTGACGCAAGCGTCCTCAGACATCATGTGTTGCTGAATGTGCACTCTCGTGTTTGACTAACACGGAAGTCGACGATATGCACAACGGCGAGTTCACGATTTGACAGCTTCACGTGGGCACAATGGACACCGGGCGTCGCGTACCCTACGGCAGACGGCGCCCCCGGATGCGGACGACGACGTTTGCTAGATATTGATAGACCCGGTATGGCACCATCACTTGCGCTCCGACGATGACGGCGTGGCGCGCGGGAAAAACTCCTTTGAGCATGGCCTCTAGGTACAGTCTGACGGCATACGGGCGATTGGACGATGACGCAACACGTGCGCAGGGCCAACCTCGCGCTGCCCAATATGATCGCTCTGAAATCGCGCCGCTTCGCCGCATCTTTTCGAAGTATACGAGGACGGATTCGTAACTCTTATTTCGAGATACGCGCGAATACCCAATTTCGTCGTGTAGCACAACCAACGGCTCGGCTACAAACTCAAAAGCGGCTCCAGAATTAGCGGACCTGATGGCGAAGTCGCTGTCCTGAAACCAGGGGAGTGATTCGTCAAATCGAATCCGTTGCGCCAGAGAAGCTGTAAAGACTATTGTCGATGTCCGGATGGTTCCGGGGGTGCATAATATGTACTCGTCGATCCTTTCAGATGGCAGGGCTCCGCGAGATGGTCGGATCCATTTCTTGTCGAGGCCGCGTTCGACGACCATTTGCGAGTACAGGAGCACTTCATCGCTGTGCCGCCTCAAAATCTCTAAACACGTCTCCAGCTTCTTTGGGAGGAACGCGTCGTCATCATCAAGTAGCGCGATGTAGTGCCCGCGGGCCAGATCGAATCCGTGGTTTCGGGCGCTGCTCGCTCCTCCGTTTGCTTGCCGGATACACCGAAATCGATCGTCCGACATGGACTCCACGACGGCCGCCAATTCCTCGCCGTCTGGCGAACCATCGTCTACGACTAAACACTCGAAATCTGTATACGTCTGTCTTTGTACGGACTCGAGCGTACTGCGAATAATATCCGAGCGGTTATATGTAGGTATTATGACTGAAAAGACTGGGGTACCAGAATTTTGCGCCATACAAGGCCTCCTACCTGGTTAGAGCGCTAATAGAAACTTGTAGAATCGAAATTTGAACAGTGATCGCTGGTAGCGGTCGGCCCGAATGTCTAGGGCGGCGGCCAATTTGAGCAATCTTGGGCCTAAAGCGCCGAGTGCATCGCCCGCTATGTCCATTTACCGGAAGCCAGGGCAGGCCGTGTCCGATTGCGGCGTACAACGCTAAGCGCTTCGTTCGCGAGATACAAGAGCGAGATAGTTGAGGCTGTCGCAATAGTGACGACGTTCGCCACTTCGTTCAGTCGGGAAATTTGCGAAACCGCTAACCAGGTTGCAGCAGTGAGAGCGATACCAATTAAGAACCACACCCAGAGCTTCAAACTGCTTAGTAATCGCCAGTTCAGATTGGCTACCTTCTCGAATGGTGAGATTTGGTTCACCCATGGCCTGAGGGCACCCCAAGCGACAAAAGCGCCATACGGGAGAAGATTCTGTGAAAAGGTGATGTTCATGAGAAGGAAGACGCCTAGGTGAAAAAACACAATCAAAGCGAGAGCCACCTTGAAGGCGCGCCACCACGGTACGGCTGCAAGAATGGCAAATTCGAGAATTACCGTAGCCCAGTCGAGAAACTCCCACAGTGCCTTGGTGTTGTAACCATAAGCCAGCCCTGCTAACCCTGAAGTTCTATCTTGCAGTATGTAGTACTCGAGGAAGTAGCCACGGACTGCCTGGCTCGAGGGCGCCGTCCAACCCGTGCCGAGCTTCATCGCCGCAGCCACGAAAAAAGCGAGTCCTATACACAGCGCCAGATATCGGAGCGGCCATTGAGGTGTCCGGCAATGACCTCGCCGGCGCAGTAGCGCGTCCACTGACAGCCGGTCTCCCCAGTTTGCAAAACCAAGAATCAGGGGTGTTATTACAAGAAGAATGGTGTGGTCTATTTTACCGAGGGTATAGGTCAGCCCGTACGTTACTAGCAGCAACACCCCTGAAGCAATCGACGCCCACTTGCTGAACAGCCCAAGCGCAAGGAAAACGAGGGCAAGGGTTCGCAGGATTTCTAGAGCGATAAGTACGGCGAGACTCGGAAATCCAGGGATGGCTTGAAAAGGACCGAACGGCGCGGAGTACATTGCGTCCGGATACTCATGAAGCCATTCGATGCTCGGTGCGATACAGATAGCTCCAACGGCATAAATGATCCGGTATGCCCCAAGATCAAGCGAATCGAAGTTTCCGGAACGAACCCAACGATCAAATTGGTCTCCGATTTTCATCGCGCCGCTTTGAAGTCAATATCTAGCCGCTTAGTAGTTTGCACTTGTGGCGACACCGCGACGTGCTCGTTGATGTTGTATTCATAGCGCTGCCAAAGGATTGTGACCCCTTCAATTGTGTTGTTGGGGAATATTCGAGAGGCCCGTTCTTGCAGCCATGCCACCTTTGCTGGGTTACGGAGAACCGATTCGTCACTGAAATTAGCTCGGAATACAGATGAACGCAGAACTCCTGTGTTTTCCGGCAAGATATCTTCGTATTCTACCTCTTTGACTTCACCATCAGACATCCGTACTTCAATTACGGCCGCGTTCCAATCGATTACACCATCATCTGTGGGCGTTCCGGCAAAACCAGGCATTGTTAAGGCTGGATACGGTTGTGATCTGGTGATGTAGATACCCACCATTTGCAGGCCGAATAATACAAGGGTGCATCCAAATAATGCTCGGAGGACAAGGGTATTCCTATCGTGTTGGCTCTGATCCTCCATCGGTGGACCGCCTGCATCGGAGCCCGAGTATCGCTGCATATTAAGCTCGCAGGGCTGGGGATGCTGAGAGCGTTGCCGATAATGTAAGATGCACCGCACTTAAGAACGCTGCAATATGGCTTGCAATACCACGCATGGAGATTCCCCCGCACCCCGTCTTATGCTGTCACCCACCCTACAACATTAGTCGACTACTTGCGGCGATGAGCCATGAGCGAGAACCAGAGGGGACGCGTACCTCTGGGGCGCGGGCCCCGCTGCTAGTGGACAACCCGGTCCGTCGGCATCTCTCTGCCGCGTTATGCACTGGGGTCAAACCGGCGGTAGCCTGCTGAACTGAAGAGTTTTGCGGCGCCGGCGGCGCATCGAGCCACAACGGCCGGTGGGGGTATGTCGTGGTGGCGCCGAGGTGATGAGGGGGAGGTATCCGTTGGCACTCATCGGAATCATGTCCATGCAGCGTATCCACAACTACGGCTCGACCCTGCAGGCGTACAGCCTAAAACGTCTCATAGAGAATGCTGTACCGGGGGCGACCGTTTCGTTCGTTGACTACAGACCGGGAGACGTTCTCGTCGGTGACGCTACGTCCTCGTCGACTATTGGCCGATTGCTGGCGAAACTGCGTGAATACAACTCTGTTACGGCGCCGTTTAAGCAGCGGATAAAGTTCTTCGACCATAAACGTGCCTATGGGAAACGCTATTTCTCCGCGGCCGGTATCCCTGCCATCGAGAACTACGACTTAGATCTCGACTGCCAGGTCATAGGTAGCGACGAGGTATTCAATTGTGTGCAGGGAAATTCTAAGGTCGGTTACTCCCGGGATCTCTTCGGCTACGGTACGGCTGCGCGGCGTCTGATATCGTATGCCGCATCTTTTGGCAATACGACCCTACCAAAGATGCGCGCGGCTGGAATCGAAAGTCAAGTTAAGCAAGATCTAGCACTATTCAATGCTATATCTGTGCGCGACCGTAACTCGCAAACCATAGTGCGGGAATTGCTCGGATTAGAGCCGCCCATCCATGTAGACCCTGCACTAGCTTATGATTTAATGGCCGATGCGCGCGTACCGCCACACCGGCTACACGCGACGCCGTACATCATCGTCTATGGCTATTCCGGGCGGCTTAGCGGCGAAGAGAATCGGGCCCTGCGCAACTATGCTCAGAAGATTAAAGCACGCATTCTTACCTTCGGGGGCGTACAGGAATGCGGCGACGCTTTCGTCGAATGTAGCCCGTTCGAATTGCTAGCTTACTTCCGTGATGCGGCCTGCGTGGTGACTGATACCTTTCACGGAACGATTTTCTCCATTATCAATCACCGCCCCTTTGTATCGATCGTCCGGGGGAGTGCCCAAGGAGGGTATGGCAATGAGGAGAAGCTCGGGTACTTACTTGACTCTTTCGACCTGTCTTCGCGGCGCCTCGGCGATCCTGATCAGCTTGATCAGGCGCTTGCCAGCCCTCTCGACGATCTGGCGATCGAGTCCAAGCTTGCAATAGAACGACTCAGGACCGCGCAGTATTTGGCGGAGGAGGCTGTCGTCCGAACGAACCAGGGAACGCTGTGAAGATCAATACATCTCGGCCGAAACAAAATGCAAAGAAGTTGCTGCAGAAGTTGCGGTTGCGATATCTCGCTTATAAGGATGTTGTCAGGTTCTCCCGCACGGCTTCCTTTTCGATATTTGATCAACAGTACGAGCAGGTTGTCTCCCGTATCATGTATAACGTCCACGCGGTAGAGAAGGGCCTCTCTCGCACCTCTGACTTTCGACCCGGTTTCGGGCGCAAGGCCCTATCGGATCTTAATGACGCGCTAGTTGTATACCGGACGGCCGGCCATGACCTAGACGGCTTCGCTTACGAGCAAGGCGTAGGCGTGTTGCAGCGATACCGCGAACTACATGCGAAGTTGGGCTATGAGTCGGACTTCCTGAAAGAGATCATTGACCCTGTATTTCTAAATGCAACTGTCGGCAAGCAGGTTACCGGCACGAAGGTCATTTCTCGGCTCGACAAGCAGCATAACGATGCCAAGAATTTTTATGAGCTGGCGCAAGGCCGCAGTTCAGTCCGCCAATTCTCAGGTAACCCAATTGACACGTCAAAAGTGATGGCTGCTCTGTGTGCCGCTGAGAAAACGCCTTCAGTGTGCAATCGACAAGGATGGCGGGTGTACTGGGTAGAGGATAAGGAGCTCGCGGCTCGCGTTTTAGAACATCAGCGAGGTTTCGGGCAACCCGTGATGCCCGAAGTTCTTCTTACGATTACAGTCTCAAACAACACGTATTTGAGCCCGGTTGAGCGGAACCAAGCCTTCGTTGATGGTGGGCTCTTTTCGATGTCGGTAATGTATGGTCTCGAGTTTGAGGGCCTTGCTGCCGTGCCGTTGAATGCAATGATGTATCACAAGGATCAGCTAGCCGTCCGGAAGCTTCTTTCAATCGACGACTCAGAGATGATCGCGATGTTCATCGCTGTCGGAGATTTCCCTACGGAGACTGTCGTCCCCGTCTCAGACCGCAAGCCAGCGGCGTCCTTCGTCCGAAGGCGAGGCGGACTTGAATCGATGACATCGGGGTTGGTCTAACTAGTGACTCGCTCAGCAAACTTCGGCCGCCCAACACCGCGCCCGTACCGTCCTCAAACGGAGATCACGCTTGTACGTATAGACATCGGTTTCACGAGACGTTTGCGAAAGCTCGTTTTATCAAGGGACGGCGCAGCGCTCCGGGGGTTCAGAAACGAGGGGAGCAATAGTGTCTATCCATAGCAGTGCGAAGCTCGGCGCACGCTTGGCTTCTCCAAGCACGCGCTCACGAGACAAAATTCTTGGCGCATTGTTTATCCTGAGCTCTTTGGCGCTGAGTCTGCACTTTTTTCAGGGCGCTGTCGCAAACGCGATTCTACTTGCGCTGGCGGTCGTGATCGTAGCGGCAAAAGTATCAACATCGAAGGCGGTCCTCCTCGGCCACGACTGGATGTATCTCCTTTATTTCAGTGTTGCTGTCCTATCCCTAACGTGGAGCGTATCGCCAGAAGAGTCTTTGTTACAGGCGCTGCCTATGATCGTTCCTTGGATTATTACATTCTTACTGCACGACTTGGACGAGGTCTGGGCTTGTAGGTTCATCGTATTCACCGCAGCGGCTGCCGCGCTCCTGTCCTTGGCGATGGTGTCACTTAGCGGCCGCCTCGCGTATCAACCCGTGTCATCGAGTGGGGCGCCAGAACTTCGTGGCATTTTCGCTCATCAGCTGTTTTTAGGAACGTTCCTAACTATTGCGTTAGGTTTGATCGCGATTGCTTGTTTAAACGGAGACGGCCGAAAAGTTTTGGGCAGTTCTCGAGTATTTATTGTGCTGCTCGTGTTTGGATTTATAGTTGTGCTGTTTTTTTCGCGAACACGTCTGTATGTAGCTGCAGGTGTGTTAGCGTTCCTACTGACTTGGTCATTCTCCCGATCAAACTCACGCCGTTGGTTGGCTCTCAACATGGTGGGGCTGGCTGTTCTCGTAACTTTCCTTTCTGTGAATAAGGCGCTGCAGTACTTGGCCGACAATGAGTTTGATCTGACGCTGACGGGGCGAACTGACGTTTGGGCGCGGACTCTAAACGCATTAGGAGATGGTATGAATGCCTGGGGTTTTGGCTTGGGCTCATTTCAGCTGCCGATGTTTGATCATTTATTCGGCAACTACCGTCCGAGCCATGCCAACAACTCTTTCCTGCAAGCCTACTTCGAGCTCGGCGCTGTTGGCTTGACTGTGCTTATCGTCATGGTTTTAGTGCAGTTGGTTGGCGCTTTTCGCTATTCGCTAGATTCGAGAAAGTACTCCTATAGTCTGTTCATGGTGTTGTTCAGCATCTTCGGTAGTCTTACCGGGGGTGGCATCTACGCCGGCTTCTTGACGACACCGCTTTGCGTTATGCTTCTGTTTCTTTCGATAGAAACTCGGAAGCTGCGTCTCGTTACACGGTGAAAACAGATAGCCTGGCACGGTTTACAGGGAAAAACAAGAAGTTGACGTGGAAGCCTACAGACATTTGGGCGTTTCCGAGCACATTTTCGTTGCAGTGTGCCAGAAGGAGAGCATATGAGGGTTCGTATTCAAAAGGCCGCGGGGAAGCGCCTGTCCTCACGACCTGGCCATCGGTCGCGCGCGTTTATCAATATGCACGCCCAATCCGAAAACGCCGGTGATGCGTTGGTGCTGCGCGAGCTTATTCAACTTGTTTCTTCACGTGTTCCCGCCGATGTATACCTTGGCAAGTGGCCGGAGGGCTTCGTCCGCCAGCTCAATATTTCAGAGAACTCCGCGGTCTTCCCGCACCAAGATCGTCGACCTGCCGGACTCGTCTGGGATGTAATGCGTGCCCGGGTGGCGGGCTGGCGTTGCTACTATTTCCTGACAGCAGGCGCTCCTCACGGTGAGCGGACATTAAAGCAGTTCGGTTCAGACCTTCTCCGAATTGGTTGGCTGGCCGTTCTCGCTGCTTTACGCGTGCGCATCTGTCAGGTTGGCGTGTCGTTTGAAAATATAGGTCCCAGACACGCGCGCATCCTTCGATGGCGGTCGCGATTGCTCTACGCTTCGGTGCCCCGAGACAACATAAGTCAGTCGTATATGCGTTCACTCGGAATCCGTGTGACCGGCGTGATGCCTGACGTTACATTGAACCTATTTCGCACGCCCACAACCCCTTACGGGTCGAAACGTGACGCCGTCGCCTTTAGCTTCCGCAATGATAAGTATCCGGAGATTCGCGGCCGCGCCAGAGAGTTAGTAATCCAGATCTGTGCGTCGGCCCCTGCTGATACTCAATTTTTGTTTGTAGCGCAGGTTGCTCGTGACGTCGGCTTCATGCTTGAGCTCGCGGAGCTCGCTGAAGAGGCGCATCCCGGTAGAGTTAAATTCATTGATGCGCACCAGGATATTGATAAGGCATTTGCCACCTATAGAACCTGCAGCGCCGTTTTCTCTAACCGGTTGCACGCGTTGCTGCCATCGCTGAAGGAAGGGGCGACGCCCTTTGCAATGTTAGTGCCTGGCCGCGATCCAAAGATTGAGGGCGTTTTTGAGTCGATTGACCTCTCCGATCTGGTTTTCGATGTGAAGAGTACGGATTTTCGCGAGCTCTCAGAGCGAATGGTACCGATCAAGTTTGAGGGCAGAGTCGCCGCGCAAGAGCTGAATAGTTTCTTTGATTCCCTGCTGGATGTCGCGGAATAAGGCGGCACATAGGGGCCCTGACCCCAGGTGTTGGACACGCTGAATCCCGCAAGATTGGCGGGGGAAGCGAGATGATCGACACCGATGGCAAGGAAAAATTACCCGGACGAGTTCAAGCGGGATGCGGTCGCGCTGTACC
>NZ_JBTBFV010000096.1:0-11612 GCF_054786995.1 Mycobacterium sp. ZZG | reverse complement strand
GCCCGGCAACCGACTCCGCATCCAACAGCTCACGCTGATCCTCAGAATGCCCCTGCATCCATTAATCATCTCGAGAACCCAGCCACAAACCCCGCCACCACGCCGGATTAATTCAGCAGACTCCTAGGCGGTCAGCTTCAGTGACTCCGGTTCGGCGGTGTCGACCTCGGCTGCGTCCCCATAGGCGATGGCTTCGCCCTCGACGGGCCCGTCCTGCCGCTCCACCCCAGCGGCAGGGGCCGCGGGCTCGGGGTGGCGGCGGCTCTCGATGCGGACGATGCAGCGCGCCAAATCCGGGCCGACCGAGGTGGCCCGGATCTCCAGGGACGACCGACGGTTACCGTCGCGGTCCTCGTATTCGTTGGTGTACAGGTAACCAACAACGATGACGGGATCTCCCTTCCCGAGGCCCGCCCCGACGCCGGTGACCAGGCGGCCCCAGCAGTTCACGGTCGCGTACAGCGAGTTGCCCGGTTCCCAGGTGCCGTCGGCGGTACGACGCCGGGAATTGCTGGCCACGCGGAACTTGAACAGCTCCTGGTCGCCGACCCGCCGGCGATCAGGTGCGGTGACGATGGTGCCGACGACGGTGATCGGTGTCTCGAACATGGTGGTGCCTCTCCTGAGTTTCTCAGCTGCAGGATCAGGCACCGTGCCCGATCCTGCGATGACACCGCCATTGAGCACGCGGCCGCCGACACCGGGAGGCAGGGCGTCGAGCATCAGGGCGCAGGCTGTGGATGAATCGCGGATTGGGGATGGTCGCACCCGCTGGTGCGGGCCGGCCACCACGTCGATGTGCTGCATCGGTGCGCCCGGGCCGGCCCGCTACCGCGACGCTAACACAACACCTGAATATCTGAACAGCTGAAAATATGACGTTCGGGCCTCAGCCGCGCTCGCGTTCGCGCCGGGCGAACTCGGCGAGCATTGCGTTGTAGGCCGCGAGGTCGGCGTCGTCGTCTCGGTCGGCGGCGCGGTCGAGCCGCTTGGCGGTGCGCTCGTCGGAACGGCGCCACTGCACGAACAGCGCGATGAGCACGACGACCAGCGGCACCTCACCCGCGGCCCAGGCGATCCCGCCGCCGAGTTTCTGGTCGCCGAGCAAGTCGGTGTGCCAGCTCAGATTCAGCGAGCGGTAGAAGCTCTCGGCGATCACCGACTGCGTGCTCATCAGAACCACGCCGAAGAACGCGTGCAACGGCAGCGACGCGAACACCATCGCGAGTTTGGCCAGCGGTGGTAGCGGTCGCGGTGTCGGGTCGATGCCGATCACGACCCAGTAGAAGAGGTAGCCGCTGAGCAGGAAGTGCAGGTTCATCGCCAGGTGCGCGAAGTGACTACCCGCCGCCGCGTCGAAGATGCCGCCGAAGTAGAGGCCGTAGAACCCGACGATGAACAGCGCCGTCGCGACGAACGGGTTGGTCAGCACCTGGGAGAGGCGCGAGTGCAGGGCGGCCAGCAGCCACTCGCGCGGGCCGGGCGGGTCGTTGCGGCCCGAGGCCGGTAGCGCCCGCAGCGCCAGCGTGACGGGGGCGCCGAGCACCAGCAGGATCGGCGCGAGCATCGACAGCATCATGTGCGCGACCATGTGGATGCTGAACATCGCCGGCATGTAGCGCCCGATTCCTGAGGACGTGGCCAGCAGCAGCACCAGACAGCCCAGCAGCCAGGCCGCGGTCCGGCCGGCAGGCCACGCATCGCCGCGCCGCCGCAACCGGATCACCCCGGCGAGGTAGACCAGCGCGAACACGACTGACGCGGTACCGAATACGAGGTCGAAGCGCCAGTCGAAGAGCATCCTGGCCAGCGTCGGCGGGCCGGCGAGGTCATAGCCGATTTCGACCGCCGGGATCGACAGGTTCAGGTTCACCGGGGGCGGCGGCGGGGTTCGCCCCAGCGCGACGGCGACGCCGAACGTCAGCGCGAAGATCACGGCCTCCACCACGGCCAGCCGGAGCAGCGGGCCCTGCGCCCCGGGGTCCTGCTGCAACGCAGCGACCCCCTTCCGGCGTTGCTGCCAGCCGAGCACACCGAGGGCCGCCAATGCCGCGATCTTGGCCAGGATCAACAGACCGTAATCGGTGCTCACCAGGTCTGCGGGCCTGATCCGGACCAGCGCGTTGACCAGCCCGCTGAGCGCCATCGCGACGAAGCACCACAGCGCGACGGCCGAGAAGCGGCGCGCGGCGAGCGGACCGTGCTCGCCGCGGCGCAACGCGTGGGCCAGCAGAGCCAACAGCCCGCCCGCCCAGATCGCCCCGGCGACGAGATGGATGAGCAGGCTGTTGGTCGCCACGTCGTGTGCACCGCCGGACGACGAGTGTCCGGTCAGGCCCAGGGGCAGCAACGTGAGCAGCGACCCGGCGAACAGCACCGGGGTCCACGACCAGCGCAACACCGGGATGCTGACGACGGTGACCAACCCGGCCAGCAACGCCGTCCATCGCCACGCACCGGCGATGTCGATCAGATCGGCCACCGACCAGATGTCGGCCGGGCTCAGCCGCGTCGTCAACGGCTGACCGCTGACATCGGACACCGTCAGCGGCACCATCAGCACCGCGCACACCGCCCAGACACCCGCGGCCGCGGTGCCTGTTCGCAGCGCGCGGTAGCCGGCGACGTCGAGGACACCGTTGGGCTGAGGCGGAACCATGAACGCGGCGAACAGGAACGCGCCCGTGGCGGTCACCGCCGCGATCTCGCCGGCCGCCCGGACGAACGGCAGGCCGTAACTTGTCACAGGCCCGGGGTCGGGCAGCCCGGTGGCGGTCAGCGCCTCGGCGAGCGACAGCGCCGACAGCGCCGCGGCGGTCAGACCGGCCAGCACCGCGACGCCGCACAGCACCGCCCACACCGGGGCGCGGTGCACCCCGACGGGTGCGGCGCGGGCGACAGACGTCATGTGCCCAGCGTATGACCTTCCCGGACGCGATCTACGACACAGGGTCGTTGCGCAGCTCCCGGCGGCTGCGCTCGCGGGCGGAGAACTGCCTGCGCGCGCACCGGTCCACGGTGTCCATGTCCTTGAGGATGCCGCGCAGCTCACGGCGGAAGGCTCTGCGGCGTTCATCCAGATCGGCGGCAGGGGTGAGCAGATGCTGATCCGCGGCCACCTGCCGGGCGGTCGCGAACAGCAATGCCGACACCGATTCGGTGCTCAGCACCCGCCCCTGCGCGACGTACTGCTGACCGAGGCCGAGCGCTTTGGCCGTCAGATCCTTCTCCGAGATCTCTGCCGGTGCGTCGATGAGCGCATCGGCGACGATCTCATACGCCTCGAAGAACGGTCGCAGCAGTGGTCCGGCGATTGCGGGGCGTTTCTCCTGCAGCAGCGCGTCGAGCCGGTCACCGCCGGCGGCGACGTCGCTCTCCCAATCCTGATGCCAGGACATCTCCTCGGCCACGTGCTCGCGATAGGCGGCCGAGTCGGCGAAATAGAACTCGAACTTGAGCAGATCCCGCAGCCGCATCACCTGATTCCAGAACGCGTCCAACCGGTCGGTGTCCGTGCGCGCGGCGTAGGCCAGCGCCAACTCGACCAGCGAGGTCTCCAGGAACGCGTCGATCAGCGAATTGCGGTAGAACGCCGCCTCCAATTCGTCCTGCGGGGCGATGCTCCACACGGTCACCCGGCCGCTGTCGGTGCGGGTCACCGGATGGCCGCCCGACAGCGCGTCCAGAGCGGCGCGCACCCCTTCCGGAGTCCGGAGCCGCAGCGCGCTGTTGGTCATCGGCGTCTGCTTACGCTCCAGATAGTCCAGCGAGTCCTGCAGCGTGTGGTGCAGCTGGTCAAGCGTCAGCGCGATGCCGCGGGTGCTGAGCAGCAGCGCCGACACCAGCGCCGTCGCGTTCACCGGGGTGACCTGCAGGATCCGCCAGGCCACCTCGAACGCCATCTTCTGCATCGCCAGCCTTTTGGCCGACTCGTCGGTGGCCAGGGGGCCGTGGGGCTCACCGAGGTACTCACGCATCGAAACCGCCTCGGGGAAGCGGACATAGATCTTGCCGTAGTTGCGCTCGCCCTGGGCGCGGATGTAGTTGACCAGCCATGACAATCCCTCGGGGGTCTTCTCGCCACCCCGGGCGTACGAGGCGTACTCGGCGGTCTCGTGCAACTGGTCGAAGCTGATCGACACCGGCTGCAGCAGGATGTCGTCGCTGCGGCCGTCCAGGTAGGCGTCGGCGACGTACGCGAGCAGGCCGAGCTTGGGCGGCAACATCTTTCCGGTCCGCGACCGGGTCCCCTCGATCGCCCATGAGAGGTTGAACCGCTTTTCGACGATATAGCCCACGAACTGGCGCAGCACGAACTTGTACAGCGGGTCGTCGAGCTTGCGCCGCAGAAAGATCACCCCGGAGCGGCGCATCAGCGGGCCCATGAACCCGAAGGACAGGTTGATGCCCGCGAAGGTGTGGACAGGTGGCAGCCTGTTCTCCTGCATGGCCACCGGGACGATGACGCCGTCGAGGTAGGACCGATGCGAGAACAGCAGCACGGCTGGATGGGCTTCCAGTGCATGGCGCATCGCCTCGACCTCACCGCGGTCGTAGTCGATGTTCGGGTCGAAGCCGCGGCTGAAGATCGCCCGCCCCAGTGACGGGATGAGGTCGACCGAGAATCGGCTCCAGCCGGTGGCGAGTTCGTCGAGCATCTCCCCCGCCTTCTCGACGGTGGCGCCCGGGATCTTCTCCAGCCCCTCACGGAACCGCGCCGAGGTCAACACCTCCGGCTTGATCAGCCGGGGCGACTTGTATTCGGGGCCGAGCAACCGCAACTCGACGCGCTCGATGGCAAGGATCGCCCGCCGGAGCACGAATCGGGCGAATTCCCTGGGGTTCTCGGCGACGGTCGTCTCGCTCCAGCGCTGCCGCAGCTCGGCGACCTTGGCGGGTTCACCGGCGACGACGCGGGCCCGGGACGGGTCCCGCTTCAGGATCGCGCGCTGCAGCACCTTCGGCGGGCAGTAGGTGTCACGGCCGGACAGCACCGCGACCACCTTGGACCGGGTGGGAAGTCCGCCGGGAACCCAGAACACGCGTACGGGGACCACCGAGCGATCCTCATCGGCCTGGAGCAGCTCCACCAGCCGGGCCAGCACCGCAGGGGCCGGATCGTCGTCGGCCGGCAGCTTGAGGACCTCGATCTTCGACTCAGGGTGGGCGCGTCGCTGGCTCTCCAGCCAGTCGCGCAGCAACTCCTCCTCGGCAGGTGAGGACACCGACGCCAGCACCAGGGTGTCGTCGACGGCGTTGTAGGCGGCGAAGTCGTCGGCCCGAGCCTTCACGGCCGGTCCTTGGTGCCACCGGCGCCCTGGGCCGGCGCCTTCTTGGCGGCGCCTTTCGCCGTCGCCTTCTTGGCCGTCTTCGTGGCGGCAGCCTTCTTGGCGGCAGCCTTCTTGGAGGTCACGTTCGCGGCCTGCGTCTTGCGGGCCGGCGTCTTCTTGGCGGTCTCTGCGCGCCGGTACAGGTCCGGCACCGGGAGTTCGTCGTGCGGCCAGTCTTTCAGGGTGTCGAGGTAGAGCTGGCGCACCTCCTCGATGCGTTCGGTCAGGTTCTCCTGCGTCCAGTCGTCGACCGGGATCGGCGGGTAGACAACGACATCGACAAGGCCAGGGTTGAATGTGCTGGAGTCGCGGGCGGCGATCACCTCGGCATTGCGGATCACGATGGGCACGATCGGGATGCCCACCGACATCGCGATCCGGAACGGGCCCTTCTTGAAGCGGCCCACCTCGGTGGTGTCAAGCCGGGTCCCCTCGGGGGCGATGAGTATCGACAGACCTTTGCGCGCAAGCTCTTCGACCTTGCGGAGGCCTTCTACGGCCTTCTGGGGATCCTCCCTGTCGATGAAGGCCGCATCCAGGATCTTGCCGATGGTGCCGACGATGGGGTCGTTCTCGAGTTCCTTCTTGCCGACCGTGGTGAAGTCGTTGTTGATCAACCTCCCGGCGATCAGCGGGTCCGCCTGATTGCGGTGGTTGAAGATGAACACCGCGGGCCGCTGCGCGGTGAGATTCTCCTTGCCCAGCACCTGCAGGTTGATGCCGATGGTGTCGAGCAGCGTGCGCCCGAACATCGACGTGAAGAAGTTGACCCCGGTGCGCTTGTTGCGGGTCAGCAGTCCGACGCCGAGGGCTCCGGCGGCGATCGGCACCATCGACGCGACGCCGAGCGCGGTGCGTACCTGCGACGCAGGACTCGAACCGCTGCGACTGCTGAAACGCAGGATGGGCCAGCCGCGCTTGGCCGCGACAGCGGCCAGTTTGCCCGCCGGGTTGGTCGGACGGGGGTTGCCCACCAGGTACATCAGCGCGACATCCTCGTCGCCGTCGGCGTAGAAGTAGCTCTTCGACAGATCGATGCCGTTGGCGGCGGCGAACTCCTGGACCGCCCTCGCCTTGCCGGGCCCCCAGATGATGGGCCGCTGCACCTCGCCGGTGATCAACCCGTCGTCGTCGGTTTCGAACTTGTTGCTCAGCACGTTGTCGATACCGAGGAAGCGGGCCACCGGCTCAACCTGGACGGTGAGCGCCGAAGAAGACAGCACGACGGTGTGGCCGCGGGCCATGTGCGCGCGCACGATCTCGCGCATCTCGGGATAGATCCGGCTGACGATCTTCTGGACGAACAGGCGTTCGGCGAGTTCGTCGATGTCGTCCACCGAGTTCCCGCGCAACATGCGCGCGCCCTTGCCGATCAGATCCTCGAACTCCGAGCGGCCGAGCTGGTGGTTCAGGCCGGCCTGCACCATGCCGATGAACTCTCCCACCGACATCTGTCTGCGCCGCAAGCGATCCTGGGTCATCACCACGCCGGTGAACCCTGCGACGAGTGTGCCGTCGAGGTCGAAGAACGCACCGATCTGCGGCCCCTCAGGGCTGGCCTGGATCTCGGCGACCGAACCAGGGAGACGCAGTTGACGGTTGTCCGGTGTCGCCGAAGTCACTGGGGGCCACTTCCGTTCAGTCGGGTCGATGATTCGACGGGGGCGGTACGCGCGGTGAAGGTCGCCGGGACGGCACGGCCGTCGCCGCCGAGGGCGAGCACTTCATCGAAGCCGGCGAGCAGACAGCGGGCGAAGAGGTCGGGCTCGGTGATCGACGCGCGGTCGTACCTGGCGGTGATCGTGCAGTACCCCGAACGCGACACCAGCACCACCATCATCGCCACACCGGGCAACGGCCCGATACCGTACTGGCGCAACACTTTCGCGCCGGCGATGAAGGTGTCCCCGGCGTACACCGGCACGTTGCTGGCCTGTACGTCGGCATTGACGATCGATCCCGCCATCGACTCCAGAACCGGGTCGGGAAGCAGGCTGACCACAGGGGCGATCGCGCCGACCAGGTCCAGGACCCGCTCTTCGCGCTTGCTCGTCATCTGCGACCGGATCTCCTTGATCCGCACCTCGGGGTCGGCGAGCCCGATGGGCGCCGCGAGGTTGACCCCGGCGAACCGGTTGCCGCCCGCGGGATCGTCCTCGGAGCGCAGGTTGACGGGCACGGCCATCGGCAGTGTGTCCACCGGAACACCTTTGGCCTCGTGATAGAGCCGCAACGCCCCGCACACGCCGGCCAGGTAGGCGTCGTTGATCGAGCCGCCGGCGGCCTTGGCGGCGCGGTGCAGGTCGCCGAACTCGATGTCGATCGCCTCGTTACGGGAGGACAGGCTGCGCCGGCGCAGAATCGGCGACGGGTCGGCGACCGGGCCCATGACGCGGGCCCCCGACATCGCGTAGTCAATGGCGCTGCCCAGCCGCGTCACCGGGTCGCGCACCACGTGCCCGACCGCCTGGACCGCGCCGAACAATGCGCCACGGACGCCGCCGACGATGGTGCCGGGCAGTCGGTTCAGGCCGGCGCGCATCAGATCGTTCGGCGACAGGTCGGAGGGAATCGGCAGCGGCGGAGGGCGCTGCGGCGCCGGTTCCCGCTCGAAGTCGTAGAGGTTGGCGAACATCTCGACACCACCGACGCCGTCGGTGACGGCGTGACTCAGGTGGACCATGAGGGCGGCCCGACCGTTCTCCACCCCTTCGATCAGGGTGGCCGTCCACAGAGGCCGGGAGATGTCCAGCGGCGACTGCACCGCGATCTCGGCGAGGTCCATCACCTGCCGGATGGTGCCGGGTTCGGGGACACGCACCCGCCGCAGGTGGAAGTCGAGATTGAAGTCGGGGTCGACGACCCAGCGCGGCGCCACCGTCGGCAGCGTCGGGGTGACGACCTTCTGGCGCAGCCGCAGCACCTTGCGGGACGCGTGCTCGAAGCGGGTGTAGAAGGTGTCCCAGTCGGGGGTCGTGTCGAGCAGCTCGACGGTCAGGATGCCCGAGCGGGTGCGCGGATTGGCTTCGCCGCGGTGCAGGATCTGGTCGAGCGGACTGAGTTCCTCCGGGAGTCCGGCCGCGTCCAGTTCCGGCTCATTGCTCATGCGCACCACGCTAGTCGGCAGCCGTCTCGCAGGAGGCGGCTTTAGTGGCTGTCACCGCCGACCCGCGCGATACACTGCTCGGCGTTGCCTCCGTAGCTCAGTTGGATAGAGCAAGAGCCTTCTAATCTCTAGGTCGCAGGTTCGATTCCTGCCGGGGGCGCAAATTCCTCACCAAGGAACCGAGGCGACTGTCGGGCGGCGGGTCGTGCGTGCGGCGGCCCGAATCCTCGAACGGCACCGCCTCGCTACCGGTCTGTGGTCTCGATCACGGGCGCGAGGCCGTCGAGCACGCGTGCCAGCCCGAACTCGTAAGCGTGCCCGGCGCTGTATGCGCCGGCGTGGGCCCGCCCCGCAGCAGCCCCGACGCGGGAGGCGAGCGGAAACTTCTCGGCGTCGAACATTCTCGCCAGCAGCGGCTCGGCCCGTTCCCACCACGCCTGGTCGGTCACGCCGCTGTCGGCTCCGGCCCTCTGCGAGTCGATCGCGATACGCGCCACCGACATCACGAAGCCGAGCACGTAGGTCAGCGCCGCATCCATCTCCAGGTCGCTGAGCCCGAGGCCGTCGAACGCACCGAGTTCGTGCTCGTACTTCGCGATGGTCCCCGGCCCGAGCGGCGGGCGGGTGGTCGCCAGCTGCGCCACCCACGGATGCCGGTCGAGCATGTCGCGATTCTCCGCGGCGATGGCCGAAACCCGCTCACGCCAGGGCAATCCACGCAGATCGGCGCGTGGCATCTGGGCGTGGACACTGTCGAGCATCAGGTCGAGCAGCTCGGCCTTGCCGGGCACGTAGGTGTAGGTCGCCATGGTGGCGATGCCGAGCCGCGTCGCGACCGCGCGCATCGTGACCGCGGCGAGCCCGTCGGCGTCGGCGATCTCGGTCGCGACGCCGACCACCGCCTCGACGGTGGTGCGCTGCCGGGGCCCGCGCGGGGTTCGGGCGCCGCCCGGTGTGCGCCACAGCAGTTCCAGCGTCCGCACCGGATCGCCCGCGCTGGTCCTGTCGGGGGCCGTTCCGCGCCTGTCCATCCGGCTGATCGTAACGGCCGGTCCATACCACGCAAGAATCCCGTACACTGTACGTCGTACACGGTACGGAGAAGAGAGGATGTTCCATATGACAGCTGAGGGTGGTTACGCCCCGTCGCCCGCCGATGTCGAGGACGTCCTGGCGTGGTTCGCGCGCTACGACGCGCTGGCGGTGGCCAAGGACATCGAGGGGATGGCCGATCAGGCGATGTTTCCGCTCAACGAGGTCACCGACGGACGGGCCGAGTCCTGCGACCGTGACCGGTTCGTCGCGCAGATGACACAGGAACTCGGCGGCGCCGGGGATGTCTCCATGGAGTCGGTGCGGACCCCGCACTTCATCAACGAGAACCTGGTCTTCGTGATCACCGACGCCACGATCACCGTGGACGGGCACAGCCAGCAGGTCCGGTACGGCGACCTTCTGGTCCGATCCCGCAGCGACGGTTGGAAGTTCCAGACCATGGTTCAGGGCGGCTGGGGCGACTCCTAGCCGGGCCCACAGTCCTGGTCTTCGACGGCAGAGAAGGTCGCAGCGACGCCCGGTCGAACTTCGCGAGACGCCTCACCTAGCTCGGCTACCAGGCCAATCGCCGTGGCGACGTTCGCTGACGACGCGTCGCGCGGTGTGCTTTTCAGCGAATCCGCATCCCGCCGTGCGTCGACATCGCTGGGAGTCTTCCTCGACGAGCATTTCGCCGCGATACCCCAGCGCGCCGACGGGAAGCAGTCGCGCAATACGCCGCGGCGGGATACCGTGTCGCGGGGAGGGGCCAAGGTATGGGCAAATTTCGGAGTAAGGCCGCCACGACCGCGGCCGGCGCTGCGGCGATCGGCATGGCAGTCACCGTCGGCGGGGTCGCCGCCACCCATCCGGCGTCGATCTCGGCGCCGCTTGTCGATCTGAGCGCGCTGATCGTCGTCGGGAGTTCCACTCATCCCGACCCAACCGGCAACGAGGACTTCTTCGGCGGCAAGTTCAACCAGGCCCCGTACAACTCCGGCGGGCAGCCGGGCGCGGATCTCGTCGGCGTCGATTTCCGGGGCGGGGTGGGCGCGATCGACGCAGCGCTGCAAGCCAATTCCGGTGAGGACAACGCCGTGCTGTCCTCCGGCTGGGGTGCCGCCAACGTGAGCCTGCTGTTGAACCGACTCGACCGCAGCGCCGACCCGGCGTTGCCCAAGACGGTGTTCATCCTGGACAACAACGTGTCCCGCCCCGACGGAGGGTTCGGTACCCGCTATCCGCTGTTCGCGTTGATCGGGGTGAACCCATTCCCGTCGCAGACCGACACCACCGCTGCTGCCGTGGTCGACATCGCCTACCAGTACAACTACAACTCCAACGCGCCCGCGGACCTGTTCAATCTGGTGGCGCACGTGAACTCTCTGGTGGCGTATCTGTACGGCTACCGGGAGCAGTCCGAGATCGACCTGCCCGTCGACGTCGACGGCCGGCCGGCCGTGTCGTGCGGGGGGGCGAACACGTGCGCGGTGCTCACCGGTGGTGAGGCCGTGCCGTGCGAGAACGCCCGGTGCGCCCCGCCCGTGGGCGATCGGGTGGTCGCGTACCTGACGACCCGAGGCAACACCACCTACGTCACGTACACCACCGACGAGCTTCCGCTGGCGCGGTTGATCCGCAATGTTCTCGGTGATGCCGTCGCCGATGTGTCCGCCCCCCTGCTCAAGGTCATCGTGGACTCGGCCTATTACGACGGCAACCCGATCCCGTCGGATCCGAGCCGCTACCGGCCCGCCCGGCTGATGCCGTCGCTGGGCGAGATCGTCAGCGCGGCGGCTAAGGTGCCCGGCGCCATCCGTGAAGGCCTAGACACGTTGTCCGACAACGATTCTGGGCACGCCCCGCAGGAATCCCCCACCGGCCGGGAGGTCCGTGCCTCCGGGGTCTCCGACGGCCATCCAGTCGATCACGAGACGCCGGCTGTGGACGAAGACGACACCTTTCCGGTCTACGAGGGCACCCCTGCCGAGCCCGCCTCGGAGGACGCCGACCCGGAGATCGTGCGGCGCGACGAGCAGAGCATCGAGGACGATGCCGTGCCCGTCACCGGAGCCGGATCCGACCCGGAAACCGCGTCCGATTCCATCATCGAAGCCGAGTCCGTCACCGAATCCGGAGAA